>JAZRDC010000099.1:0-8320 GCA_045660065.1 Clostridia bacterium | reverse complement strand
GCCTGCGCACCGAAGAAATATTTCCCTGATGATGCTTTGGTAAAAGAGTGTCAGGCGGTTGCTGAAAAAACTGGCGCAGTTTTAGAATTTATTGAAGACCCAATGACCGCTACAAAAAATGCAGATGTAATTTACACAGATGTATGGGTTTCAATGGGCGAACCTGCTGAAGTATGGGAAGAGCGAATCAAAGAACTTTCACCTTATCGTGTAACAAAAGCTCTTATGGATAATGCGGGCACACAGTGTCGCTTTATGCATTGCCTCCCTGCTTTCCACGATCTTAAAACCGTAATAGGCAAAGAAATTTACGATAAATTCGGCATTGATTGTATGGAAGTTACTGACGAAGTATTTGAAAGCAGTCAGTCAATCGTATTTGATGAAGCAGAAAACAGAATGCATACTATTAAAGCCGTTATGGCAGCAACATTATAAGGGAATGTTAAAATTACCCAGAACACAAAAAACATAATTGATAAGTAGACATCCAATGAACAAGTTCATTGGATGTTTTTTGTTGGATGTTTTTGTTACGAAAAACTGCTCCTTCGACGTGTCGTCAAAACACGCTTTAATATATTCGCAATGTCAAGTATACCATTGCTCACTTTAGACGCGGTTTTTCCTCTCAAAATTGAAAAGTACTTTTCAATTTTGTAAAGGAGGAGTCGTGCGAAAAATGAGTTTCTGCGAATAGCAGAAGCGAAGTAAAAGCACGAACTCTGACGCCGCCTTCAGTCACATTTTTCTGTTCTGAACATTTTTTCCTATTCCTTCGCAAGTTTTTTTATATTGCATTTTTTTATTGAAAGTGATAAAATAATTTTAGTTAGTTTTAAATAACCTAAGGAGGTTAAAATGGAACAATACACAGTTACAGGTATGAGTTGTGCCGCTTGCAGTGCAAGGGTTGAAAAAGCGGTATCTTCGGTTTCAGGCGTTGAAGAATGCTCAGTTAATCTTTTAACAAACAGTATGACTGTTAAAGGCTCTGCCTCTGAAAATGATATAATTGCAGCGGTAGTTCACGCAGGTTACGGTGCTTATAAAAAAGGTTCTGATGCAAAAAAAACAACCGATAGCAACGATTTTTCAAAACTAAAAGCAAGACTGATAACTTCTTTGGTTTTCTTATTAGTCCTTATGTATATTTCTATGGGGTACGCCATGTGGCACTTCCCACTCCCCGCTTTTTTTGAAAATAACTTTGTTGCAATCGCAATTTCGCAACTTATTTTATCAGGCATAATTTTGGTTATAAATCAGAAGTTTTTTATAAGCGGAATAAAAGGTGTTGTTAATAAATCACCAAATATGGATACTTTGGTTGCATTAGGTTCGGGCGCGTCCTTTATTTACAGCACGGTTATATTATTTTTAATGACAAAAGAAACATCACATCATCTTTTGCACGAACTTTATTTTGAATCTGCTGCTATGATACTTGTTTTGATAACTGTGGGCAAAATGCTTGAGAGTTATTCAAAGGGCAAAACCACAAATGCAATTAATTCTTTAATAAAACTTGCCCCTGAAACTGCAGTTATTGAAATAGACGGAGTTGAAAAAATTATCTCTGCAAAAGATTTAAAGCAGGGCGATGTATTTGTTGTCCGTCCCGGTGAAAGTATTCCTGCAGATGGTGAAATTGTTGAAGGCAATAGTGCAGTTGACGAATCAATGCTCACAGGAGAAAGTATCCCTGTTGACAAAAACATCGGCGATAAAGTTTCTGCCGCAACTGTAAATCAGGCGGGATTTATCAAGGTTAAAACCACATCTGTTGGTTCTGACACATTTTTAGCACAGATTATCAAGTTAGTTACAGATGCTTCAAGCACAAAGGCTCCTATTGCTAAAATTGCAGACAAAGTTTCAGGTATGTTTGTTCCTGTTGTTATCGGAATTTCTGCAATAACATTTATTATATGGCTTATACTGGGCGAAAGTTTCGGATTTTCTCTTACTCGTGCAATTTCAGTTCTTGTTATAAGTTGCCCTTGCGCTTTGGGCCTGGCAACGCCTGTTGCAATTATGGTTGGCAATGGCGTTGGTGCTAAAAACGGAATTCTTTTTAAAACTGCATCTGCTCTTGAGTCAACTTCCAAAATTACAAAAGTGGTTTTTGACAAAACAGGTACTATCACCAAGGGTATGCCTGAAGTTACAGACATTATTCCAAATGAATGTACCGAAGATGAACTTTTAAGTGTTGCATATTCTTTAGAGAAAAAAAGCGAACACCCTTTAAGTTTAGCAATTATCAAATTCGCAGAAAACAAAAATGCCACTGTTTATGAAACTGAAGACTTTTCTGTTGTTTCAGGGAACGGACTTATGGGCAAAATTCAACAAATTTCTGCCTGTGGTGGGAATTATGATTTTGTAAGCAAGTTTACCTCAATCCCTGAAAATATCAAAGCACAGGCTGAATTTTTAGCACAGAGCGGTAAAACTCTGATGTATTTTAGTCTCGGTGATAAATTTATAGGTATAATTGCAGTTGCAGACACTTTAAAGGACGACTCAAAAGAAGCCATTGAAACATTAAAATCAATGGGCGTAAAAACTGTTATGCTCACAGGCGACAATGAAAAAACTGCCAACAGTATTGCAAAAGATGTTGGTGTTGACGAAGTGGTGGCAGGCGTTTTACCTGACGGCAAAGCACTTCAAATTAAAAAACTGCAGGAAAATGACAAGGTAATGATGGTTGGCGACGGCATTAACGACTCCCCTGCTCTCACTCAGGCAGACATTGGTGTTGCAATCGGAACTGGAACGGATATTGCTATTAATTCTGCAGATATTGTGCTGATGACAGGAAGTCTTAAAAACATTCCGTCTGCTATTTATTTAAGCCGCAAGGTTTTGAAAAATATTAAAGAAAATCTATTCTGGGCATTTATTTATAACATTATAGGCATCCCTCTTGCTGCAGGTGCTTTTTGGGCTTTGGGGCTTAAATTAAACCCTATGTTCGGGGCGGCGGCCATGAGTTTATCAAGTTTTTGTGTTGTAACCAATGCATTAAGACTCAATTTCGTTAAATTTAATAAAAAGGAGAAAAAAGAAATGAAAAAAACACTTACTATTGAAGGTATGATGTGCCCTCACTGCGAAGCAAATGTAAAAAAAGGATTAGAAGCAATTGACGGTGTTGTATGCGTTACTCCCGATCACAAAGCAAAAACTGCAGTGGTTGAACTTACGAAAGATATCCCTTGCGACATCTTAAAAAAGACTGTTGAAGATTTAGGTTACACAGTTATTGATTGCAAATAAATTAAAAGCCGTCATTTGACGGCTTTTTCTTATTTTAATATATTTTTCAGATGTTCACAACATACAACTTTTTCTGCAAGCATACCCTTATTGAAATAATAGTGGTTTGCGGCTTCAAATCCTATTTTAGGATTTTTGTTCATAAGTTTATACATTAAAAGTGCCATTTCTTTTTCTTCGTCCAAAACTTCAAGCATTCCGGCTTTTCTGCCCTCATCTCTTTCAATGATGAATTTTGTCTGCAAGTATGAAGAATTAAAAAGTGCATATCCTGCCCAAGCCATTTGCTTAAACTCTGAGTCCGGAATATCTTTTATCGTATCTAAACCGATTTTCCATTTTTCTTTCAAAAGGTATAACTGATTTATGTATACTTCCCTTGGGTAAATTCCGCGCCAACGGTCAAGTTCATCTAATGCAAAACCTGTCATTGTTGCATCAAAACCTGTTGATTCTTCAAAAAGCAGGTTTGACGGTCCCGGATTTTGCGGTCCGTTATAAACATTATTGATATGGAATGGAAATTCGCGGAACGCAACCGAAAATTCTTTAGCGGCTTTTTTTATAGTTTTTGCATATTCGCCAAACTCATTTTTCAAAAGTTCATCATATTTTTCTTCGCTGTCATCTTCTAAACACTCTGATGCAACTTTTAAATTAATTGAAGGATATCCTCCAAGAGTCCAACTGAGCATTAAGTGTTTTACGCCTTCTTTTTTAAGACCGCTCATATGCTCACGAATTAAATCAAACACAGGAAGAAAAGGAGCGGTGCTACATTCCCAGGTATTATTAACCTGAACTTTTGCGCAGATTTCGTATCCATTTTCTTTGGCAAGACCCCAGGTTTCTTTTGCCATTTCACTTGGGCCCGGAATTGACATACTATAGTCAGCCACCTGACCTTCAACTCCGCCTATTTTAAATGGTTTCCGTGCTTCACTGTTACTCTGAACAATTGTGCCTTCAGGCAGATTTTTAATACACAATTCAAATTCATCATCAGGCATTCTGCCTTTCCATGACCATGTCCACGCAATAAGTCTAATGCTTTCGTCTACCTTTTTGATACCTCTTGAAATAGCGTGCAAAACCTCTGTAATAAGTTTATAAAAAGGTGTATTTTCGCATTTTTCACATTCTGTACCGCTTGGTATTGATTTACAATGTGTAAGATTTTCTGACATTGTAATTGAGAAAAATCCGCCAAGTCCCGGAACTGCTCTGCAAAGCGTTTCTACTGCATTTTCAACGTACTGCAGTACTCTTTCATCTGATGTACAAAGAGCGCCCACAAGTTTATCCTGCTTGCCCAAAAGTTCTGGATAATTATCAAAAAACTCCAGGGGCATTGAGCGGGGTTCGTTTAAATAAAGATATATTTTAATGCCGTATTTTTCACCCAAGGCAACAAGTTCACGAAGTCTTTCCTGTCTTTTTTCGTACCCGATTGAATATTTTTTGTCAAATGGAAATTCTGTTACCTGATACAAAATCACAGGCATCCATATTGCATTAATACCCATTTTCTGATAACGCTTCAACATCTCTTCAGGGAAAGAAATTGAAATATCATTATCAAGTGCAGTTGTATAAAGTCCGCAAAATGAATAAATCATTCTCAGTCCTTCAGATTTTACATTAACTGCAATATCTTCGGTGTCTTCAAAAAATTCAAAAGGTTCTTCACCGTCAAAAAGAGTTGAAAACTCATTTTCCATAAGATTTCTTATTACCTTTACCTGCAACTTTTGTGCATCTGTTAAAGGAATATCCGTTATTGGTTTGGTATATGGCTTGAATTTGCCAAGTTTATGTGAAAGAAAATCTTCATCACGAAGTACTGTCGCCAGGTTTTCTTCTGTCCATCCCAAAACTTTTAACATTTGGTCATATGACAGGATATGCCAGCAGTTTTTGATTGTGGTAATATATCCTCTTGTTTCCCATTTTTTATTATGCTTTTGCTTTGGAAGTCCCATTTCGGTTGCAATTTCAAATACTCGGTCAAGCGGTAAATCAAGTGCATCTGCAATTTTTTCTGCTTTGACTGTTTCCCAAAGGCGGAAAACTGCCGCATAAAGATTATTAGGGAAATGTTTTAGTATAAGTTCTTTGTCATCTCTTATTGGAGGCAATGATATGTTGCTCATTTCTCTCTCTCCTTTTTGATTGTTCATCAAGAATAACCTTATTTTACATTTTGCATGTAAAAATGTCAAGTAATTTTGCAGAATTTAGGTCTTTCTCTTGATGAAATCCACGAATATTTCAGCGGCGCCTCTGATTTAACGCCAATGATAAACAGACTTGAAAAAATGAGAAATGAACTTACTTTAACTATTGAAAAATTAAAGGACAAAAGTAAGTTTATTGCTCAGTTGATTGCAATAATAGAATAAAGAAGATGTAAATAAAGCCCTGAACACAAAAATGGCTGAGTTGATATCAAAGAACAAACATAAATTCCAAATAAAATATATAGAATATAGAAAATCTCGAGATTTTCGAGATTTTTTTTTTACCTCTCTCCTTATTTTGGTAATCTCTTACCCACCGCCAAAAAGCCTTCTGCTTCCCGTTACATTAAGCCACCTTTCATCAATGCTGCAGGCGCAATGTAAAATTGTTCTCATAAAATCATCATTTTTGCACAAAATACTAATCAAACAGCAATTTTTATTATATAAAAACTCGCTTTTTTAGCCAACATTCTGTTAAAAAGTAAAAAATTTGAAAATTTTTAAATTTTTTTCAAAAAAAGGGTTGACAATTTGATAATTCTTTGCTATACTATAAAAGCTGTCAGTTGAAGACCACGATTACATTGGGCTGTCGCCAAGGGGTAAGGCATCAGACTTTGACTCTGACATTCGTAGGTTCAAATCCTGCCAGCCCAGCCACTTAAATCTTGGTTGGAAATTGACAATACGGGCCATTAGCTCAGTCGGCAGAGCACATGACTTTTAATCATGGTGTCCGGAGTTCGAATCTCCGATGGCTCACCAAAGAAAGCAAATCCGAACTTTTTCCTTATAGGAGAAACATTCGGGTTTGTTTTTTCTTTATAAAAAGATTTAAGAGGTAGTCATCCGACTACCTCTTTTTGCTTTGTTTCTTCTAACTCATCAAGTTCTTCCTGACCTTCCTCAGATTCGTAGAACGCCAATATGTCAGGAAGAAAACAACGAGCTAAAGCTTCGATTTCATATTGTGGTATTTTTATTTTCTTTTCTGCCATATCGGCGCTCCTTTCGCCGACTACAGATATCAGTTAGATTGTCGATTCATCATACATATATCCTTGAAACACCTTTCCGTCGTGAGTAATGAATCTGCCTTGTGTATGCTTAGGAATTTCGTCTGCTGCTTTTGTATTATCAAGTATAATCTGTGATAATACGGTATCAGCTCTGCCACACACTCTGAAATCAATATTATTTCGAATTTGTCCCGGCAAAATATTTGCATCAGGTCTCTGCGTAGCCAAGATAAGATGTAGCCCAAATGCTCTGCCCTGCCTTGCAATAATGGCAAGCTTATTTTCAATTTGTGAAATAAGTTCCTTATCGTCTTTGGATAGTCCTGTTTTATCCAAAAGTTCTGCAACCTCATCACAAGCAAATATAATGCGTTTTAATTTATCAGAATCATACTGCATTTTATTCAATTCACTAATGTTTGAATACGATGTATCGCTTAAGATTTTCTTTCTTTTTTCAAGCTCATTTATTAAGTTATCCAAATCTTCCAAAAGTTCATTCTTTTCCATAATAAATACGCATTTTTCACGCCATATTCTGCAAAAGTCAACGCCACCTTTAAAGTCTGCAATATGAACCTCAGCACCCTTTTTAACACATTGTAAAAGCAAGTGCTTAAGTAAAAAACTTTTTCCTGAACCTGTCGAACCGCCAATTAAAATATGTGGGATTATGTTAAGGTCGACTTTTATATCTTCAAGCAAACTTTTTCCTAAAATTATTTCGAAATCCTTATGACTTAAATATTCGTCTTTCCAATATACTGCCCACGGAATCTGAATATCGCCGGAAATAGTTTTCAATGTAATTCTGTTTCTTTTCTTGCCTTGCATTAGTTCGATAACATTTACATTTAGAATTGCTTCAATACTTTCCTTGTTATTTTCCCAATCACATAGAGGTATGCCGTTAGATTCGAACTCCAGTATAGTTTCTTTGGTTGTCTTATCAAAATTTTTTCTGATTAAAAGAGGCGTTTCACCTGCGTGATTTATAAGTCCTGTTCTAAGTAACCCTTCATTAATTTCCTTTGCTCCAAATGGTGTGCCAAGGAAAATAATTAAGACTACAGATAGCCCTATAAATATAAATGGGAATACCAATTGAATTGTTATTTTATTAACGGCACCAAATATATCTACATTGTTTATGTATATAAAATTTTCTTTGAAATTCCAAAACAAAATAACAAGCAGTATATATAATGCTGCAACTGCAGCTTTAAGCCAATCGGTAAATAAACCACACAATCCTGTTTTAAATCTTAACCACTGATATCTTAGTCTTGTTTTTCTTTGAATCAGGAATTTTTCGTTATTGTCCATAAGTCAGCACTCCCTTCTATAATCGTTCCGTCTTTTTTATATTCCAAAACTTTGTGCATTCTTCTTAAAAATGCATTCCATGTTTCCGGTCTGTCTTTTTGCACATTTTTGTATTGCTCTGAGAGTGGAATATTTGATGTAATATATACCGTCTGATAACACGCAGTTCTGTCGTTATATCTTGCGGGCAGGTTAAGAGGATAGATATCAAGGTAGTTTAGCATTTCTTCAATGGGAATCTGTGAATTAAATTCCTCAAACACCAAAACCTCCTGATTTGTATATCCATCAAAATTTATTCCTTTACCTGCTCGGTAATTTGTTATTCTGCAAATGTCTTTGGCACTATGCTTTTGATATATGCTCCTTGTTTTTCCTGTTCCGCTTGCACCGAAAATATATGTTACATATAAATCTCTGTTTTCACATAAATACTTTTCTGAA
>JAZRDC010000098.1:0-44570 GCA_045660065.1 Clostridia bacterium | reverse complement strand
GGCAGAAATTGAAAGCGTAATTGATATTGATAAGTGCAAAAATTATGCAATTGATTTAGTGTCAAGAAAAATGTATACCGAAAAAGAAATACGCACTAAAATGAAGCATAAGGAGTTTTCGCAAACTGCCATTGATAATGTAATTGATATTTTGAAAGAGTATGGTTACATAAATGATGAAGCGTATGCTGCCATTTACTGTGAGCATTATATGCAAAAGTATGGGGTAAAAAAATTAGAGTATGAACTTAAAAATAAAGGTGTAAGTTCTGAAATAATTGAAAATGCTCTTTCGGGCATTAAAAACGATGATACTTTAAAAGAAATGATAATAAAAAAAGTCGGCACGAAAGAACTTGATTATAAGGAATACTCAAAAACAGTAAGATATTTTCTTTCAAAAGGTTTTGAATACGATGCAATACAAAGTATTCTTAATGAAATTAGAGATGAGAACTGAAAGGAGTGAGTTTTCTGGAAAAAGTATCTGTTATTTCTCTTGGTTGTGCCAAAAATCTTACAGATGCCGAAGTTATGCTTGCAAGACTTGAAAAAGGCGGATATGAGATTACATACAACGAAAGAGAAGCCGAAATTTTAATTGTAAATACCTGTGCATTTATTGACAGTGCAAAACAAGAATCAATTGATACAATAATTGACCTTGCAGACCTGAAAAAAGATGCAAAATTAAAATATTTAATTGTAGCAGGCTGTATGGGAGAGCGTTTCAGCAAAGAAGTGTTAAACGAACTTCCTGAAGTTGACGGCGTGTGCGGTACAGGGGATTTTGATGACATAGTTTCTGTTGTTGAAAATGTAAAAAAAGAAAGAGGCATATACTTAAAAGGTTCAGAATATGCTTGCCTTGACACAACAGACAGAATTTTAGCAACACCACCATATACTGCATATTTAAAAATTGCGGAGGGTTGCTCAAATCATTGCACATACTGCGTTATACCTAAAATCCGCGGCAAATACAGAAGCCGTGATAAAGAAAGCATTTTAAACGAAGCAAAGTTGTTGGTTGGTAACGGTGTTAAAGAGTTGGTGTTAATCGCTCAGGATACATCATGCTATGGCAAAGATTTGTATGGAAAGCCGTGCCTTGCTGAGTTAATCAGGGAACTTTCTGAAATTGATGATTTAGAATGGATAAGAGTTCATTATCTGTACCCCGAAGGTGTAACAGATGAATTGATTGAAGAATTTACAACCAACGATAAACTGGTTAAATATTTTGACATTCCACTTCAGCATTTTTCAGATGGTGTTCTTAAAAAAATGGCAAGAAGAACAAATTCTGACCAGATAAAAACCTTGATTGATAAAATCAGAGAAAATGTTAAGGCAGCAGTTATCAGAACTTCTTTGATTGTTGGTTTCCCGGGTGAAACAGAAGAAGAATTTTATAAACTTTATGACTTCTTAAAAGAATATAAACTTGACAGAGTAGGCGTGTTTACCTATTCACAGGAAGAATCAACCCCGGCAGCAACTTACGACAATCAGATTGAAGAAGAAACAAAACAGGACAGAAAAAGCAAATTAGAAGAACTTTTAATGGAGATTACTGAAATTAAAAATCAGGAACAAATCGGAAAAACCGTTGATGTTTTGGTAGAGGGTAAAGATAAAGTTTTAAAAATGTACTATGGCAGAACCTATGCCGACTCAATTGATGTAGACCCCAAAGTGTTCTTTAATTCAGAAGACGAAATTGAAGAAGGTAGTTTTGTTAAAGTTAAACTTACCGATTATATCGATTGCGATATGATTGGTGAACTTATCTGAAAGGAGTAAAGTTATGACAATTTCAAACAAACTTACAATTTTAAGAATTATTTTGGTGCCTGTTTTTGTAGCACTTATGATGCTTAATATGGGCCTTGCGGCAACAATAGTTTTTGTTGTGGCATCACTTACCGATATGCTTGACGGGTATTTAGCAAGAAAAAGAAACGAGATTACAAATTTCGGAAAATTTGCAGACCCTATTGCAGATAAAATTTTAGTAGTTTCTGCACTTTTGTGCCTTATGGAAATTGCGGTTATTCCTGCGTGGGCGGTAATAATCGTCATTGCAAGGGAATTTATTGTGTCAGGACTTCGTATGTCTGCGGCATCGCAGGATGTTGTTATTGCGGCAGACGGATTTGGTAAAATAAAAACTATCACACAGATGGTTTCTATTACAATGCTTTTGCTTGGTATTGGCGGAATTTTCGGCATTATTGCCCAGGTTCTTTTCTATGTAAGCGTTGTTCTTACATTCTTATCAGGCGTAAGTTATATTGTAAAATATAAAGATGTTTTAATGAAATAATCAGGAGGAATTTAAAATGGTATTTGAAAAAATTAAGGAAGCACTTATCACACACGCAGGAGTAGAAGCAGACAAAATCACAATGGATGCAAGTTTTGTTGAAGATTTAAACATCGACTCACTTGATCTTGTTGATTTGATTATTATGCTTGAAGAAGAATACGACATCGAATTTGATGAAGATGCAGCAGAAACAATTAAAACTGTTGGAGATGTTGTTGATTACATCAATAAAAACGCATAAATAATACATAAGAAACAGAGGACAGTTATATGTTGAACATCGCGGAACTTGAAAAAAATATCGGGTACACATTTACTGACAAAAATCTTATTTATAATGCTATGTGCCACAGTTCATATTCGAATGAACATAAAGATGCAAAATCCAATGAACGACTTGAGTTTTTAGGAGATGCTATTTTGGATATGATCGTTTCAGAACGCCTTTACGATTTGCATAAAGGCGTTGATGAAGGCGTTCTGTCAAAAATGCGTGCAGCAATTGTAAGAGAAGAGTCTTTGGCAGTTCTTGCAAGAAGCATTAAAATCAACGAATATATTTTGCTTGGTCAAAGTGAAAAAATGGCAGAAGGAAATGAAAGGGCTTCAGTTCTTTCAGATTGCTTTGAAGCAATTGTTGCTGCCATTTTCAAAGACGGTGGGTTTAGTGCGGCAAAAAAATGGCTTGATACAATAATTGAAACAAGAATGTATGAAAAACCTGCACTTTTGTATTGCGATTATAAAACCCTCTTGCAGGAGCATCTGCAAAAAACAAAAAACAGTGTAAGATACGCTGTGGTCAAAGAATCAGGCCCTGATCATCAGAAATTGTATGAAGTTGAAGCGTATGTCAACAATAAATGCGTTGGAAAAGGCGTAAACAAAACAAAAAAACAGGCAGAGCAGGATGCAGCACGCGATGCCTTGAAAAATTATGAGGTGGAAGTTTGTTTCTAAAGTATCTTGAAGTTTGCGGTTTTAAATCTTTCCCTGAAAGAGTTAAAATCGAGTTTAACAAGGGAATAACAGGAATAGTCGGACCTAACGGAAGCGGAAAAAGTAATATTTCAGACGCTATCCGTTGGGTTATGGGCGAACAGAGTGTAAAAAGCTTGCGTGGCGGTAAAATGGAGGATGTTATATTCTCTGGTACCGTAGAACGCAAGCCTGTTGGTTTTGCCGAAGTTTCCCTTTGCTTTGACAATTCTCAGAAGGTTTTTAAAATTGAATATGATGAAGTTTTAATAACCAGAAGATATTTCCGTTCAGGCGAAAGTGAATACTATATAAACAAAACTTCCTGCCGTCTTCGTGATATCCATGAACTTTTAATGGATACCGGTATGGGAAGAGACGGATATTCTGTTGTAGGACAGGGTAAGATTGACGAAATTATATCTGCAAAACCTGAAGACAGACGTGTTATTTTTGAAGAAGCCGCAGGTATTTCAAAATATAAATATCGTAAGCAGGAATCAGAAAAGAAGATGCAACAGACAGAAGAAAATCTGGTGCGTCTTTTGGATTTGATTTCTGAAATTGAATCAAGAATTGAGCCACTTAGGGCGCAATCAGAAAAGGCAAAAGAATTTTTAAAATTAAGAGATGAGTTAAAGGGAATTGAAATCAATCTTTTGGTTAACACCATTGACAGGCTGAAAAATTCACTTGAAAAATCACATTCAGACCTTAAAATTAATGAAAATGATATCAGTCTTGCCAATAAGCGTATTGAAGAGTATGAAAATCAGAGTAAAGATTTAAGTAAAACTTCCGAAGAAAAAGAGATTTCACAGGAGGAAAACTTAAAGAAACTCTACGATATTAAAAATGAAATCGTAACTTTGGAAAATAACATTGTTGTTTTGGAAAACAGTCGTAGTTTTTCAAATGAAAACAGAACAAGACTTGAAAATGACATCAAAGAACTTTGTGCACAGAATGAAGAAAGTGAAAAACTAAAAGAAATCAAAAACTCCGAACTTAATGCCGTAAAGCATAGTCTGGAGGCTTTAAGCATCGAAAAAAATGCCTTGGACGAAGAATATGGCAAAATAGAACATCAGGTAGGTGAGGATGCAACAATAATTGAAAAATGTAATTCAGATATTGTTGACGCATATCAGAAACTTTCTGAAATCAACCTTTTACTGGCGGCGAAAAAAAGTGAAATTTCTTCTCTTGAAGGTAAACTCAGCGATTTTAATGACGACATTGAATTAAAGCGTGAAGATGCTGAAATTTATGAAAACAGAGCAAAAAAAGAACAGGATATTCTTATTAAGTTAAAAGAGGATAAGAATAATTTAACAGACAGTCAGAATTCACTTAAAGGTGAAATTGAAGAGATTACTAAATCCTTAACACACCTTAATCATATCATAAATGATGTAACTGTGTCTTTGAGCAAATCAGTTTCAGAGAAAAAGATGCTTGAAGATTTAGAGCGTGATATGGAAGGCTATGCTCACAGTGTTAAAGCGGTTATCAGAGAGCATAATGGCGGAAGACTTTCTCATATTAAAATGTACGGTACACTTTCAAAACTTATGGAAGTGCCTCCCAAATACGCTGTTGCCATTGAAACTGCTCTTGGAAATAATTTGCAGAACATTGTAACTGAAGATGAAAATGATGCCAAAAAGGCAATTGAATATTTAAAAGAAACAAAAGGCGGCAGAGCCACTTTTGTTCCGATTAAAGCAGTAAAGGGCAAAAAACTTGACCAAACAGAATTTAAAAATCTTAAAGGTTATGTGGGAATTGCCTGTGAACTTATTGAGTTTGACAAAAAGTTTGAAACTGTTATGGCGGACCAGTTAGGCAGAATAATAGTTGTTGACAATATGGACAATGCTATTGAATTTGCGAGAAAAACAAATGCAAGGCACAAACTTGTTACCATAGAAGGTGAAGTGTTTAACGCAGGCGGTTCTATTACAGGCGGTAGTGTTAACAAAAATGTAAACTTTTTATCAAGAGGTGCAAAAATTGCAGAACTTTCTGAGAAAATCAAAAGTGAATCAGAAAGATTTGAAAAACTGTCAAATGATAAAAAATCAAAAGAAGAAGTGCTTGAAAATAAAAATAATGAGCATAATATTCTATTGGCAAAACTTTCTGCAGTTGATAATGAGATTTACAAGTCAGAATACAATTTTAACCATTATACCGAAATTGCCAATGACTACTTAAAAGAAATTGAAGAATTTGAAAACAAACAGACTCAGAATGTAAAATTAGTTGAAGAATATAAAAAAGAGAGTGCTATACTTGAGAAGTCTCAAAAAGAAGTAAATGTTGAGATTGATACTCTTAAATCAAAAATAGAACAAATTCAGGAAGAAAACAGTAAACACTCTGATAAAGCAAGAAGATTAAGTTCTGACATAATGAGGCTCACTATTGAAATCAGCGAACTTGAAAATGATATTTCTCTGGCAAATCAGGAAATTTTAAATCTTGATTTGAAAATTAAAATCAACTCAGAAGAAATTGATAAAAAACAGGCAGAACTTGATGGTTCAGGCAGAAAAGACAGCGAGATTGATGAAAAAATTGCAAATATCCGTCAGGAAATTTCAGTAAAGAACGAAGAAATCAAGCAAAAAGAAGAAGAAATTGAAGCAATTAAAAATCAGCGAAATGATATTTCTTTAAAAATTGTAAATATAGCAGAGCAGATAAAAGCATTAAATGAAAATCTTATTGTTTTGGCTAAGCAACAAACAAGAATTGAAGAAAAAATCAACAAGCAGGAATCTGATATGAATAGTGCAAATCAGAAACTCTGGGACGATTATGAACTTACATACATTTCTGCCGCTGAAAATAAAACTGAAATTGAAAACTTTGCAGAAACCCAGAAAGCGGTTAATGGCATTAAAAATGCTATTAAAGCATTGGGAAATGTAAATGTAGGCGCTATTGAAGAATATGCGCAAACCAAAGAAAGATATGATTTCCTTTCATCTCAGCGAGATGATTTGCTTTCTGCAAAAGAAACTTTGGAAGGCGTAATTTCAGATATTGAACAACTTATGACCAAGCAGTTCAAAGAACAACTTGAAATTATAAACAAAACATTTACCAAGGTGTTTAAAGAATTGTTTATGGGCGGAAGTGCCGAACTTGTGCTTACAGATGAACAGGATGTTTTGTCAGCGGGTGTTGAAATCCATGCTCAGCCACCGGGTAAAAAGTTGCAGAATATGACACTGTTTTCAGGTGGTGAAAAGGCAATTATTGCAATTGCACTTTTGTTCTCACTTTTAGAAGTAAGACCTTCACCTGTTTGCGTGTTTGACGAAATTGAAGCCGCATTAGATGATGTAAATGTTTTGCGATTTGCAGAATATTTAAGAAAAATGTGCACTCGTTCACAGTTTGCGATAATCACTCACAGGCGTGGTACAATGGAAGCCTGCGACACACTTTATGGTGTTACGATGCAACAGAAAGGTGTATCAAAACTTTTGCAACTTAATATTGATGAAGTAGAAAAAAATGTATTGAAAAATGCAGAATAACAGGAGAGATAAATGGGATTTTTTGACAGATTAAAACAAGGATTACAAAAAACAAAAGAAGGTTTTGCAGACAAAGTTAACACTTTGTTTTCTGCTTTTACAAAAATTGATGAAGAACTTTTTGAAGAGTTGGAAGAACTTCTTATTATGGCAGATGTTGGTTTTGAAACCACAGAAAAAATCCTTGATGATTTAAGATCAAGCGTTAAGAAAAAAGGTATTACAGATCCGAATGAAGTTAAAAACGAACTTTGCGAAGTGGTTTGTGCCATTTTGGACGAAAATGACAATGCTATGAATATTTCAACAAAGCCATCGGTTGTTGTGGTTGTTGGTGTAAATGGCGTTGGTAAAACTACAACCATCGGTAAAATGGCGACATATTATACTGCTCAGGGAAAAAAAGTTTTACTTGCGGCAGGGGATACTTTCAGAGCAGCCGCTGCAGAACAACTTGATATCTGGGCAGGTCGTGCAGGGTGTGAAATAATCAAGCACAATGAAGGAGCAGACCCTGGAGCAGTTATTTTTGATGCAATAAGTGCAGCTAAAAACAGGGGTTCTGACCTTATTATCTGCGATACCGCAGGCAGATTGCATACAAAAAAGAACCTGATGGAAGAACTTGCAAAATTAATCAGAATAATAGACAGAGAACTTCCCGGGGCCGATAAAGAAATTCTGTTGGTTTTAGATGCAACTACAGGTCAGAACGCGGTATCTCAGGCAAAACTTTTTGATGAAAGCACAGGACTTACAGGTTTAGTGCTTACAAAACTTGACGGAACTGCAAAAGGCGGAGTTGTAATCAGTCTTTGCCACAGTCAGCAAATTCCTGTTAAATTTATTGGTGTAGGTGAGCAAAAAGACGATTTGCAGCCATTTAACAGCAAAGAGTTTGTTTCTGCGTTGTTTGAATAATTCTTTAAATTAAAGAGGTTACTATGAACAGAAATTTTTATGATGTAGCAGACAGAAGAAAAACTGCCAAAAGTATTGTAGCAGTTGCCATTACGGCAATAATAATTGCAATACTTTTTGTGGGTGCAAAAATTCTTGTAAGTTACTACGAAATAAAAGAAATCGGCGATAATTTCGTGTCTGCATATTTTACAGATATTATAGCAAAAATTATAACAATAGGTGCTATATTTATTGTTTCATTTGCTTTTACGGGAATAAATACTTTGGTGGCAAAAAGCAAGATGAAAAAGGTGGGTATCAGCAACGAATTTGTACTGAAAAAATTCAAAGGATTTTGGTTGATTCCCGTAGCATCCCTGATTTTTGCAATGATGCTTGATGGTGATATCTATAAAGAACTGCTTCTTGCACTCAATAGTGTAAACTTTGACGTGGCAGATCCTGTCTTTTATATGGATATCGGTTATTATGTTTTCAAGCGCCCTGTAATTTTATCAGCATTTAATATTGCTACAATCTTAATTTTGTTTACAACAATTTATCTTTTTGTGCTTTACTCATCACAGTATTTAAAATTCGGAGAACGCACTTTTGTTGATATGGCAAGAGAAAAGAAAATCGTTTCTCATATTGCATTTAATGTTGTTTTGTTGATGATTGTAGGTTCTCTTTCAACACTTTTACACGCACAAAGCGTATTGACCTCCGAGTTTGCGGGACTCACAGGCGGCGGATTTACCGATATTAATGTAATGCTTAACTATAATAAAGCAGTACCTGTGCTTATGGTTATCATTTTGGTGCTTGTAGTGATTTTTATAAAAAAAGGTAAACTTAAAAATGCGTTTATCTGCATAGGTGCATACGCACTTGTTGCAATTTTAGTAAATGTTGCGGCACTGGCAGTTGATTTGTTTTATGTATCACCAAACGAAATAGCGGTAGAATCAAAATATATTCAGTATAATATGGATTATACCAAGAGAGCATACGGACTTGAAAATGTTACGGAAACAGAATATCCTGTAAATACATCTGCTACTAAGGAAAGTGTTCTTTCAAACACCGATACAATCAGAAATATAAGAGTAATAGATTTTGGTGCATCACTTACAGCAACAAACCAACTTCAGGGAATAAGAAACTATTATGAGTTCAAAGACCTTGATGTAGGGGTATACAACATTGATGGAAAAAGTAAGGCAGTAGCCCTTGGTGCAAGAGAAATACAGAAAAAGAATCTTGATAAATCCGCACAGAATTATATCAACGAAAAATTCAGATATACTCACGGTTACGGCGCTGTTATGATGTCTTTTAATCAGGTAACTCCTCAGGGCGAACCATACTACCTTATAAAAGATATTAATCAGACAAGTATAAAAGGTGTGCCTGAAATAAAACAACCTCGAATTTATTTCGGTCAACTCGATAATGACGAAGTAATAGTAAATACAAAAACCCGTGAAATTGATTATTCTGACGGAACAACCGATAAAGAATTTGATTATGACGGAAAAGCGGGAATTAAATTAAATCTGTTTAACAGACTTTTGTTTGCTTTCAAAACAGGCGATTTCCGTATGATGATTGCAAACCAGATTACATCTGAAAGCAGATTGCTTTTAAATACAAATGTTATTGAAAGAGTTGAAAAAGTTGCACCATTTTTGCATCTTGATACCGATCCACAACTTGTTATTGATGATGACGGTAAAATCAAATGGGTAGTTGACGGATTTACAAAAACCGACAAATATCCGTATTCACAAATGGTAGATGGTTATAACTATGTAAGAAACTCTGTCAAGGCTGTAGTTGATGCATATGACGGTACAGTAAATATTTATATTATTGACAAAACAGATCCCGTTATTATGGCATACAAGAGTATGTATCCATTGCTTTTTGAAGAAACAGAAATTCCAAAGAGCATAATGGATAAATGTGTGTATCCTGAATCGCTTTTTACTTTGCAAAGTAAAATTTATGCTCAGTATCATCCTAAAAAACCTGAAACATTTTATAATAAGAGCGACCTTTATACAATCGCAAATGAAAAGTATGAAAGCGAAATAAAACCCGTTAATCCGTATTATAATTTAATTCAACTTGATGAATTCGATAAAGAAAACGCAGAACTTGTGCTTATGCTTCCATATACTTTGTATAACAGAGAAAATATGGTATCATGGATTGCAGTAGGAAACAAGGGTGATAACTACGGTAAATTCGTTTCATACAAATTCCCGCAGAATGTAAGCATCTACGGACCGTTGCAGATAGAAAACCTTATTGATAACAACCCTGAAATTTCTAAAGAACTCACTCTGTGGGATTCAGGCGGGTCAAAAGTAATCAGAGGAAATCTTATGGTTATCCCTGTAAACGGCACAATTTTATATGTGGAACCTGTTTATCTTACATCTGACAATCAGGCGTCAATTCCTGCGGTTAAAAGGGTAATAGCCGCTTGCGGAAACAGACTTGTTATGGAAGAAACAATAGATAAGGCATTGGCAAAACTATTTGAAATTCCTATAAAACTTGAAGTTTCAGACGAACCTGTAAAAGAGGAAGATATAACAGATGAGCAAAGTGATATACCATATGTAACCGATGAAACAATAAGCAAAATTATTTCATCTTATGAAAAATTAGAAGAAGCCGCAACTACAAATAATTGGGTGGATTTTGGTACTTCTATGGAAGAGATGAAAGAAGCAATTGGCGAACTTAAAGATAAAAATATGGTAGATGAAGAAAAAAATATTTCAGAAAATGAAGAAAATTCTGAAATAGAGGTTGACAAAGAGTAAAAAGTAGTGTATAATTGGTGTAAAGTTTTTTGCTTTACACCTAAATTTTTCTGCAAAATGAGGTTTAAGTTATGCAGGATATTGTGAAATTATCTGTTTTGTTTGACTACTACGGTGCAATTTTAACAGAAAAACAAGCGGATATATGTGATATGTATTTTAATCAGAATTTGTCCCTTTCGGAAATTTCTGAGATTGCAGGAATTACCCGTCAGGGAGTAAGGGACAGTCTGAAGAAATCTGAAAAAATTCTTTCAGAGCACGAGGAAAAACTCGGCATATATGAAAAAGACCTGAAAGTTTCAGACCTGATCGGGAAAATCGATTGCCTTTTAGATGAGGCAGATGTTGATACTGAATTAAAGTCAGGGATTAAAACGATAACAGAACAAATCAAGAATTTGATTTAAAAGGAGTACATTATGGCTTTTGACAGCTTGACCGAAAAACTTGGTGAAGTATTTAAAAAGTTAAGAGGCAAAGGAAAAGTTTCCGAAAGTGATGTTAAAGAGGCAATGCGCCTTGTTAAACTTGCTCTTTTAGAAGCCGATGTTAATTTTAAAGTTGTTAAGGACTTTATAGCAAAAGCAACTGAAAAAGCAATCGGAAGCGAAGTTTTGGAAAGTCTCACACCTGCACAACAGGTTATTAAAATAGTTAACGAGCAACTTACAGAACTTATGGGAAAAGATGCTCATAAGCCGGTTATTTCACCAAAACCTCCAACAGTATATATGCTGATGGGACTTCAGGGTGCAGGTAAAACAACAACATGTGCAAAAGTTGCAAAATACTTTATCAAACAAGGTAAAAAGCCCCTTTTGGTGGCTTGTGATATATACCGTCCTGCGGCTGTAAAACAACTTCAGGTTGTAGGCGAGCAGGCGGGAGCAGGAGTTTTTACCATTGATGGTGAAAAGCCTGTTGAAATTTCTAAAAAGGCTTTGAAATTCGCAATTGATAACGGCTATGATATGGTTATTATCGATACTGCGGGTCGTCTTCACATTGATGAAGAACTTATGCAGGAACTTACCGATATCAAAGAGGCGGTAAAACCTACTGAAATTTTTCTTACCCTCGATTCTATGACAGGTCAGGATGCGGTAAATGTTGCAAAATCCTTTGATGAACAAATCGGGATTGATGCGGCAATCTTAACAAAACTTGACGGTGATACAAGAGGTGGTGCGGCTCTTTCAATCAGAGCAGTAGTAGGAAAACCTATTGTATTCTGCGGTATGGGAGAAAAACTTGATAATTTAGAACTCTTCCACCCTGACAGAATGGCATCAAGAATTTTGGGAATGGGCGATGTGCTTACACTTATTGATAAAGCACAGGAAGCCTTTGATGAGAAAAAAGCAAGAGAACTTGAGCAGAAAATCAGACAGCAGACATTTGATTTAAATGACTTTTTAGAGCAAATGCAGCAAATGAAAAATATGGGTTCAATGGAACAGATTCTTTCAATGATGCCTGGAATGAATTCCAAAGCATTAAAGGGAATAAATATTGATGAAAGACAACTTGCAAGAACAGAAGCAATCATCAAGTCAATGACAATGAGAGAGCGCGAAAGACCTGATATTATAAACTTCAGCAGAAGAAAGAGAATTGCCGCAGGAAGCGGAACTTCACTTACACAGGTCAACGCACTTTTAAAGCAGTTTGAACAGATGCAGAAAATGATGAAACAGTTTTCAAATCCTAAGGCTTTAAAAAAGTTCAAAGGATTAAAACTCCCTTTTTAAGGGATTATATAATAACAATTTTTTAGGAGGAAATTTAAAATGGCAGTAAAAATCAGATTAAGAAGAATGGGTTCAAAGAAAGCACCTTTCTACAGAGTAGTTGTAGCAGATTCAAGATATCCAAGAGATGGCAGATTCATCGAAGAAATCGGCACATACAATCCTTTAAAGAACCCTGCTGAAATCAACATCGACAAAGAAAGCGCAGCAAAATGGATTGCTAACGGTGCTCAGCCTACTGATACTGTAAAGGCTATGCTTAAGAAAATCGACGTAATTAAATAATTAGCTTTAAAGTAGTGTCAGAAAGGAAATAACTATGCAGGAATTACTTATTGAAATTGCAAAGTCACTTGTTTCTGAACCAGACGAAGTAAAGGTTGAAACTGTTGAAAAAGATAATTTAACAGTTCTTCGCCTTTCTGTTGCAAAAGACGATATGGGTAAAGTGATTGGCAAAAAAGGAAAGATTGCACAGGCTATCAGAACAGTAATTAAAGCAGCCTCTATTGCTACAAACAGCGAGAAAAAAGTTGCTGTTGATATTGTTTGATTATGAGAGAAATGTTGCAGGCAGGGAAAATTTGTAACACTCACGGAATTAAAGGTTTTGTAAAAGTTATTCCATGGACAGATTTTCCCGAAGTTTTTGAAAATTTTTCCCGTGTTTATATTGAAGGGAAAGAATATAAAATTCAGCAGGTATCCTACAAGAAAGCAAGTGTTTTGCTTAAACTTTCTGGTGTGGATACTGTTTCTGATGCAGAAATGCTGAAAGATAAAACTTTATACTGTACAAAAGATGAACTGGGAGATTTGCCACAAGATACTTATTTTGTGGCAGACCTCCTTGGTTGTTTTGTATACGAAAATGATAAATGTTTAGGTAAACTGAAGGATATTATTTCAACAGGAGCCGCTGACATTTATGAAATTGAAAATGAGAGCAGGGAATGTATATATCTTCCTGCCATAAAAGAAAATATATTGTCAATTGATATTAATGAAAAAAGAATTGAAGTATCAATTCCGGAAGGACTTTTGGAATGAAGTTTGATATTTTAACGCTTTTCCCTGAAATGATTGAAGGTTTTTTAAGCGAAAGTATTTTAGGAAGAGCAGTAAAAAATAACATCATTGATATCAGATGCACAAACATCCGTAGGTTTGCAAATGATAAGCATAATCGTGTGGATGATTATCCCTTTGGCGGAGGACTTGGAATGGTTATGCGTCCTCAGCCTGTTTTTGATACCTACAATTTTGTTTCTAAAGAATCTGTCAACAAGCCATACACTGTTTATATGTCACCAAAAGGCAAGGTTTTTAATCAGGAAATGGCAAAGAAAATGGCAACCAAAGAACATATTGTTATAATTTGCGGTCATTATGAGGGGATAGATCAGAGAGTTATAGATGAAATCTGCGACGAAGAAATCTCAATCGGAGATTATGTTTTAACAGGCGGGGAAATTGCGGCTTGTGTTATTTGCGATTCAGTTGCAAGACTTGTTCCGGGAGTTTTGGCAGAAAGTGGCTCATTTGAGCAGGAATCTCACTATAACGGACTTTTGGAACATCCTCAGTATACAAGACCGAGGGTTTTCAACGGCAAAAATGTACCTGAAGTGTTACTTTCAGGACACGAAAAAAACATCAAAGAGTGGGAAACCGAAAAGGCTTTAGAACTTACTATGGAAGTCCGTCCTGACCTTTGTGAAAAACAAGGAATTGAAATTATCTCAAAGCCACAGCCAAAAGCAGATGCAAATATTAAAGTTGTATTTGCAGGCACAGATTCAATAAAAAAACTCGAAACAGTAAAAATGCATTGTGATAAATTAAAAATCCAGAATGCAGATTTTGTTTTATATGAAAACTATGAAAAAACAGATTGCGACGGTATCTTTTTAGTAATATGTTCAGAATGTGAAAACATAAGAATAGACGAACAAATTCCAAAGCAGATGTGTGGATATTTAAGCGATACAAAAAATAACGCAGAAATATTTAATTTGCCTATTGATACTGATTTTGATATTACTGAAAATCCATTTTTAAGCGCATCAGAAATTGCAAATGAAATTTTTGATTTTTCTTTGGGATCAAGTTATGCTAAAGGTGAAAATGTTAATTTACTTGAGCATATTTCAGGCAAAAAAATCGGAAAATTGACTTTCAAAAGTGCAATTCCTTATGATTTATATGAAAATCATCATTTGAAATTTAAAAATTATCAAAAAGAAGATGTTTATTTCGCAGAAATTAACACAAAACCTGAAAATGGCGCAGTAACTTTGTTTAAAAACGGCTTTTTATGTCAGGGCGAAATGTATGGCATCAAGTCTAAAAAATATGGCAAAATCGTAGTTTTTGCCGCAAAAGGATTAGGAAAGTTTATAAGATATGCTCTTATGGAAAACAAAATTGATTCATTGGATTTTGTTTCGGGCGAGTTCGGAAAAAGAGCATATAAAACAATTAAAATAAAAAAAGATAGTGTATTGTGTTGCAGTGAAAAAACTGTATATCAATCTGAAAATCCTTTCTAAAAGGAGTATTTATGTCAGACACAAAATGGATTGTTTCACCCGTTCCTTTAAAAGAGGATATTGAAACTTTAGCAACTGAAAATAATGTAAGCCGTTTAATAGCGGCTATTTTGTGTTCTCGTGGATTAAATTCAAAAGATGCTTCTGTATTCTTAAAAGCTGATATTAACGATATGCACGATCCGTTTTTGTTCAAAGGTATGGCAAAAGCAGTTGAAAGAATTAAAAAAGCCATAGAGGACAAAGAAAAAATCGTAGTATATGGAGATTACGATGTAGACGGCGTTACCGCCACAACCCTTTTATTTAATTGTTTAAAAGACCTTGGAGCAGATGCAGGATTTTATATCCCAAGCCGTGACAGAGAAGGTTATGGTATAAATAATGACTCTGTTGAAAAAATGGCAAAAGATGGTGTAACATTAATCGTAACAGTAGACTGCGGAATTACTGCAACCTCTGAGTGCGAATATGCTAAATCTCTTGGCATAGACCTTATTATCACAGACCATCACGAATGTGGAGCAAATATTCCTGATGCAGTTGCGGCAATTGATACAAAGCAGCCTGACTGCCAGTATCCTTTTAAAGACTTAGCAGGTGTTGGTGTTGCATTTAAAGTAGCACAGGCGCTTTTGAAAGATAAATATTCAACTGTTCAGATACTGGATATGTATTCAGAGTTGGTTACAATTGGCTCTATTGCTGATATTGTGCCACTTCTTGGAGAAAACAGAATTATCTGTAAATATGGTTTAGACAAACTTGCAAAAACTAAAAACATCGGAATAAATGCAATCTTAAATGTAGCAGGAATAGATAAAAAAACTATTGATACTTTTAAAATCGGTTATGCAGTAGCACCGAGAATTAATGCAGCAGGAAGAATTGGCGGGGCAGAAAAGGCAGTTGAACTTTTTACTGAAACTGATATTTCAAAAGCCGAACAGATTGCAATAGATTTAGACAGCAATAATATAAAACGTCAGCAGATAGAGGCTGAAATTTTCAAAGAAGCAGAAAAGCAACTTCTTGATTTTTATGTTGATGATAAAATTGCAGTCCTTGCTGATAAAAACTGGCATCACGGTGTAGTAGGTATAGTATCTTCCAGACTTACAAAAAAATACTCAAAACCCTGCATTTTAATATCAGAAGGCCCTGATGGCAAGTATAAAGGTTCAGGCAGAAGTATTGAAGATTTTTCTCTTTACAATGCTTTGGAACATTCTAAGGATACACTTATATCTTTTGGTGGACACGAACTTGCGGCAGGTATTGTTATTGAAGAAGCACAAATTGATGCTTTCAGAAGGAAAATCAACGAATATGCCGAAAATAACTTTAATGAGGATTTGCAGGCAGGAAAAATTGTTGCAGATTTAGAATTAAGAGAAAGACACTTAAATATCGATGTGGCTCGTTCTTTAAATATTCTTGAACCATATGGCACTGATAATAAACAACCGGTTTTCTACATTGAAGGATTAAATGTGTTAAAAGTAAGCAGGGTAGGAACATCAAAGCAACATTTAAGACTTACGTTGAAAAAAGGTAACGTAACTATTGATGCAGTTGCTTTTGGTTTTGGAAATTATTCTGTATCTTTCAACGATACTATTAATGTAATGTGTAACCTTGATATCAATAGTTTCAGAGATGTCGAAAATGTGCAATTAAAAATTCTTGATATAAAGTAGGAGGTGAGTTTGTGAGTCACGAATACGAAGAATTACTGGAAAAAATAAAAATATATAATCCAAACCCCGATGAAAATCTTTTGAAAGGGGCATTTGAGTATGCAAAAGAGGCTCATGGTACTCAACTCAGAAAGTCAGGCGAATTGTTTTTCAGCCATCCTTTAGAGGTAGCAAATATCCTTGCAACTTTGGAAATGGACTGTCAATCAATTGCAGCAGGACTTTTGCACGATGTTATAGAAGACACCGAGCATAGTCAGCGCGAAATCAAAGAAAAATTTGGTGAAGATGTTGCAATGCTTGTTGAAGGTGTTACCAAACTCGAAAAAATTCCGTTCACAAGTAAAGAAGAACAACAAATTGAAAATTTAAGAAAAATGTTTCTTGCAATGGCAAGTGATGTTCGTGTTATTATTATAAAACTTGCAGACAGACTTCATAATATGAGAACATTAAAAAGTATGTCTGAAGAAAAACAGCGCGAAAAGGCAAAAGAAACTTTAGATGTATTTGCACCACTTGCACACAGACTTGGTATTTCAAGAATTAAATGGGAACTTGAAGACCTTGCACTTCGCTATTTAGACCCAATTGCATACTACGAAATAGTAGAAAGTATTGATCAGAAAAAGCACGAGCGTGATCAGTATATCGAAGATGTTATTTTATCGATTACAGAAAAAATAAAAGGTCTTGGAATTAAGGCTCAGGTAAAAGGAAGAGCAAAGCATTTTTACAGCATTTTCAGAAAAATGTATGCCCAAAACAAGAGCATTGATGAAATTTATGATTTGTTTGCAGTACGAGTTATTGTAGATTCAATATCTGAATGTTACGCAATTTTAGGTCTTGTTCACGAATCATATAAGCCGATTCCGGGCAGATTTAAAGATTATATTGCAATGCCTAAACCTAATATGTATCAGTCTCTTCACACAACAGTAATCGGTCCTAATGGAAGCCCGTTTGAGATACAGATAAGAACATGGGATATGCACAGAACGGCCGAATACGGTATCGCTGCCCATTGGAAATATAAAGAGGGTAAAGTAGACAACGATAAATTAGATGGTAAACTTGAGTGGATAAGAAAGATGCTTGATGTTCAGAATGAACTTGAGAATTCTGAATCTGAAGAATTTTTAAAAACGCTTAAAATTGACTTGTTTTCAGATGAAGTGTTTGTATTTACTCCAAACGGAGATGTAATCAATCTTCCTGTTGGTTCTTGCCCCATAGACTTTGCTTATGCTATCCACAGTGAAGTTGGCAACAAAATGATTGGTGCAAAAATTAACGGTAAAATCACAACAATTGACCAGACTTTGCAGACAGGTGATATTGTTGAAGTATTAACAACACCAACATCAAGAGGTCCAAGTATGGACTGGCTTAAGATTGTTAAAACATCTCAGGCAAGGCAGAAAATTAATCAATGGTTTAAAACTCATAACAGAGATGCCAATATCATAAAAGGTAAGGAAATGGTTGATAAGGAACTCAGAAAGGCAGAAGTTCCAAATCTTAACGAATATAAAGAAAAATTTGCCGAACTTGCAATGAAAAAGTTTGACATCAAATCTGTTGATGATATGTATGCCGCAATTGGTCATGAAGGTCCTGTTGGAACTAAAATTTTCAAAAAACTTCAGGATGAAATCAAGAAAATGACAGTTGCAGATACTGAGGTTAAACATAGAACTCAGACAACTCACCAAAAGCCAAAACATTCGTCAAACGGTATTATTGTCAAAGGTGTTGACAACTGTTTGGTCAGAATTTCAAAGTGTTGTAACCCCGTTCCGGGCGATGATATTGTAGGATACATCACAAGAGGCAGAGGGGTTTCTGTTCACAGAGCAGATTGTGTTAATGTTACTAATGCAACTGAAAATGAAGAAACCCGTATGATAGAGGTTTCCTGGGATGAAAATTACAATTCATCTTTTACTGCACATCTTGTTATTACAGGAATTGACAGAAATAATCTTATACTTGAAATGTCTGCAGAACTTTCAAACATTCACATCGGTCTCAGCGGAATTAATGCAAGAGTACAAAAAGACGGACTTTGTGTTATAGAACTTGAAATAGATGTTTTGAATGGAAGTCAACTTGATCAGGTAATAAAAAAACTTATGAATATTTCAGGTATATTTGAAGTAAAAAGAACAAACAAATAGTTTTCATATAAGAAAGGGGCTTTAAAAATGAAATTTGATTACAGAAAAGCGGATTTTGCTTTATCACAGAGCGAAATGGATGCAATGAAAGAAAAAGTTGCCAAAGCGCACAAAACTCTTCACGAAAAAACAGGCGAGGGAAATGACTTTTTAGGTTGGTTGGACCTTCCTGTTAACTACGACAAAGACGAATTTGAAAGAGTTAAAAAAGCGGCTGAAAAAATAAAAGCAAACAGTGAAGTATTGATTGTAATCGGTATCGGCGGGTCTTATCTTGGTGCAAAAGCAGGTCTTTCAATGCTCACACATACTTTCTATGATTCACTTGATAAAGGTAAAAGAGGTACACCATCTGTACTTTTTGCAGGAAATTCAATCAGTTCAACATATCTTTGCGATTTGATTGAACATTTAGGCGATAAAGATTTTTCTGTTAACGTTATTTCAAAATCAGGAACAACAACAGAACCTGCAGTTGCTTTCAGAGTATTCAAAGAAATGCTTGAAAATAAATATGGCAAAGAAGAAGCAAAGAACAGAATTTTTGCAACAACCGATGGTGCACGCGGAGCATTAAAACAACTTTGCGATGCAGAAGGTTACGAAACATTCGTAATTCCTGACGATGTTGGCGGAAGATTTTCAGTTTTAACACCTGTTGGACTTTTACCATTGGCAGTTGCAGGAATTGATATTGATAAAATTATGATTGGCGCTAAAAAAGCAAGAGAAGACTTTGCTGAATGCAACCTTGACACTAACATCTGCTATCAGTACGCTGCTGCAAGAAATGTGCTTTATGAAAAGGGCTATACCACAGAAATTATGGTAAACTATGAACCTTCAATGCACTATTTCTCAGAATGGTGGAAACAGCTTTATGGCGAAAGTGAAGGAAAAGACAATAAAGGTATTTTCCCTGCATCTGTTGAATTTTCTACAGACCTTCATTCGTTGGGTCAGTACATACAAGACGGCAGACGCAACCTTTTTGAAACTGTAATCAATATCGAACAGGCTAAAAAAGAATTTGTTATCAAAGAAGATAAAGATAATATCGACGGACTTAATTTCCTTTCAGGAAAAACACTTGACTTTGTAAACAAAAAAGCATTTGAAGGAACACTTCTTGCTCATACAGATGGTAAAGCACCAAACTTTGTAATTTCTGTACCAAAGGCTGATGAAGAAACCTTCGGTTATATGGTATACTTCTTTGAAAAAGCCTGCGCAATCAGCGGTTATATATTAGATGTTAACCCATTTAATCAGCCAGGTGTAGAGGCTTATAAAAAGAATATGTTTGCACTTTTGGGTAAGCCAGGATACGAAGATATGAAAAAAGAATTAGAGAATAGATTAAAATAATCAAAAACTACTTGAAATATTTTCAATTTTATAGTATTATATATATAACAAAAGAAATTTTGAGGAGGAATGTATAATGATTAACGTAATTATCGGTGCAAAAGGTAGCGGAAAGACAAAGTACATGGTAGACCATGTAAATATGGCTGTTAAAGACGAGCCTGGAACTTTGGTTTTCGTAAGTAAGGACAACAGACTTATGCTCGATTTAAAATCCGCTGTTCGTTATATCAATACTGAAGAATTTGCAGTAGATGATTATAGCGTTTTGTATGGTTTCTTGGGTGGTATTATATCCAATAACTACGACGTTTCTCACATTTTTATCGATAGTATCTGGAAAGTTGTATCAAGCGAAGAAGCAGGCTTTGAAAGTTTCCTTAACAAAATCGAAGCCCTCGGCGAAAAGCTCAATATCAACTTTACAATTACAATCTCAGCTGACAGAGCATCAGCTCCTGAGTATCTCACAAAATACTTGGTAGAAATTTAAGTAAATATAAATTGCCCCCGGCGATTGTTTAATCGTAAGGGGCAGTTTTTGTGTAATTTAATAGTTTAAGGTGGAAAGTTATGAATCAGAGTTCTAAAATTATTTTTGAAGAAAATTCAAGAGTTGCACCTCTTGGAGTTGTTGCACTTGAAAGTGCAAGCGAACTTGGTGAAAAAATCAACAACTATCTTTTAAGATGGGCAAAAGAAGGTGGCGCAGAATACGAAACATTTTTAGTTGATGCTGCATGCCCAAGATTTTCATCAGGCGATGCAAAAGGTATCATTAAAGAATCAGTAAGAGGTAAGGACTTGTTCCTTATTGTAGACGTTTGCAACTACAACTGTAAATATACAATGTTTGGCAATGAAAACTCAATGTCACCTGACGATCATTTTCAGGATTTAAAGAGAATGATTCAGGCTGCCAGCGGTAAAGCACACAGAATTAATGTTATTATGCCATCACTTTACGGCGGAAGACAGCATAAGAGAAGTTACCGCGAATCTCTTGACTGTGCAGTTGCACTTCAGGAACTTGAAAGTATGGGCGTTTCAAATATCGTTTGCTTTGATGCTCACGACCCAAGAGTTCACAACGCAGTTCCTCTTATGGGATTTGACAATCTTATGCCATCATATCAGGTTTTGAAAACAATGTTTAAAACAATTGAAAACTTCAGACCTGTAAAAGACAACTTTATGATTATCAGCCCTGATGAAGGTGCAATTAACAGAAATATGTACTACGCATCAGTTTTGGGAGTAGACCTTGGTATGTTCTACAAACGTCGTGACTATTCTAAAATTGTAAACGGCAGAAACCCAATCGTAGCACATGAATATTTAGGTAACTCTGTTGAAGGTAAAGATGTATTTATCGCCGATGACATTATTTCATCAGGTGAATCAATGCTCGATATCGCATACGAACTCAAAAAGAGAAAAGCAGGCAGAATTTATGCTTATTCTACATATGCAATCTTCACAAATGGCTTGGAAACATTTGATAAAGCCGTTGCAGAAGGTATGATTGATGGTGTGTTCGGCACAAACCTTACATATATCAAACCTGAACTTAAAGAAAGACCATGGTTCCACGAAGTTGACGTTTCAAAGTATATCGCATACTTTATTTCAGCATTAAATCACGACGTTTCAACAACAGTTATTATGGACCCACACGAAAAAATCAAACAGCTTCTTGAAAAACACAAGGACAAGCTCGTTTAATAAAAAGCATCTTAATCCCATCCGTTACGGATGGGATTTTTGTCCCTCCAAACTTCTGCATATCCCTTGCAAAACCTCACTCTAAGTGTTATAATTAAATTACCCAAAATAAGATTTTATGTAAAAATAAATAGAGGAAAAAATGATGATGTACGATTTTACAAAATTGAAAAATTCTTTAGAAGAAAAAGGATATCAGGTGTCTGTTTTTGATACCAAAGAAGCGGCGGCAGAGTATATTGATAGCCAAATTAACGAAAAAGTAGTTGGATTTGGCGGTTCTGTAACTCTTCGTGAAATGAATTTATACAAAATGCTTTCAAAACATAATACAGTTTACTGGCACGATGAGAAGCCGGAAAATATGACAGTAATGGAAACCCGCACAGCGGCGACAAAGGCTGACATATATATTAGTTCTGTTAACGGAATTTCCGAAAATGGAGAGATTATAAATATAGATAATACAGGCAACCGTGTTGCAGCAATTTCCTATGGGCCATCAAAAGTATACCTGGTTATAGGTGAAAATAAAGTTGCTAAAGACTATGAGTCTGCACTGTTTCGTGCACGGAATATTGCAGGACCTCTCAACGCCAAGCGCCTTTGCCGCAAAACACCTTGTGCAGTAAATGGTGATAAATGCTACGATTGTAATAGCTTAGATCGAATTTGCAGAAATCTTTCTGTCCTTTGGAACAAACCCACCGGCGCAGAATACAAAATAATTCTGATTAACGAAGAATTGGGATATTGATATCAATTATATGATTTTTTATCTTTGACTTGATGTTAGTATAATTGGCAGTTTATAAACATTTATTTATTAAAAGAATAATTATATGTTATTTTTTTACATCAGACACGGGAAAATATAAAGTGTTAAAACCGAATAATGAAAGAGTTATATCGTGAAGGACTTTCGCCTAAATACGGTAACACGATATATTTTTAAATCGGAACTTATTAGAAAAATTTACCGTCTAACTTTCAGGAGGATGATAATATGAAAAAAATACTCGCAATGATTTTATGTTTAAGTTTGCTTATCACTTCAATCAGTGCTTTTGCGGCTGTTGAAGAAAGTTACAAGTCTGTTTTGGAACTTGTAAAAACAAGACTTCCGTCCACAGGGGAATTTGATGATTTTACCGCAAATCAGCGTGTATCGGAAGGCGTGAAAATCTATCAGTTTTATTGGCGTGGAACAGAAAGTAAAAAATATATGGAAGTAGAATGCCTTGAAAATGGTATTATAACAAGATTCAGCAGTTCAGCAGATGAGTTGGTTCAGGAAAAGGCAATGAGCGATATCTCAAAAGAAGATGCCTTGAAAAAGGCAAAATCGGCTTTTTATAAACTCAATCCCGACCTTAAAGATAAAACTGTGATTGAAAATGGACACACCAACAAACAACTTTGGGAAACAAGACAGAACTTTGTTATCTCAAGAGTGGAAAATGGCATTGAAGTCTATAGAGACAATGGTCATATCGAAATGGATATGAACGCCGATAAGATTTTGTGGTATTATATGAACTGGAATAATTATAGCGATTTCCCAAATCCAAAAGATGCAATTTCAGTAGAAGATGCCCAAAAATTATTTGCCGAAAAATTAGGGCTTCACCTTATTTATAAAGCAAAGATTGAAGATGGCGAAATAAAACCCTATCTTGTTTATACTATTAAAGAAGACCCGTATAAATATATAGATATGAATGGCGATGTAATAAAATGCAATCCATATTCTATGTATGCCGGGGCAGGTGGCACCGCTAATGATAAACTGATGATGAATGGAACAACAGAACAGTTTTCAAAAGCCGAAATTGCAGAAATGGAAAAACTTGACGGCTTGCTTTCGCAGGAAGATGCAACAAAGATTGCAGAAAACGAAAATCTTTTTAATTTAGAAGGCTTTAAAATCGAAAGCATAAATTTAAGCCGCGATTATTATGATAAAGAAAAATATACATATAGTTTTACATTTTATTCTGAAAAAGATAAATTAAGAGTGAGAGTATCTTTAGATGCAAAAAGCGGTGAAATTTTAAGTTTTTCAAAACCTGATTATAATGAAAAAGAAATAACTGTTTCTGAAGAAATAGCAGAGCAAACATTAAAAGATGCAGTTAAAAAACTCTGCAAAACAAATTTTGACGAATATGAATTAGTTCAATATGAAATCCTGAAAAATGAAGAATACTCTGTTACATATAACAGAATTGTAAACGGAATTAAATTCCCGCAGGATTCAATCACAGTAAGTGTAAATAAATATACAGGTAAACTTTCATATTATTCAAAAACATATTCAAAAGCAGAGTTTCCATCAAAAGAAAATGTTATTTCGCTTAATATGATTTACAAAAACGCTTTTGACTTGTTCTCATATGGATTAAAATATGTTCCAACATACGAAAAAGAAAACGAAAATGCACAGATAAAACTTGTATTTGCGTTTGATAGTGAAACCTTTGATATAGACCCGTTTACAGGTGAAAAATATCAGTATAATAATGATGCAGAAGTGTTGGTATATGAAGATATAAAAGACCATTACGCACAAAAATATATCGAAGAACTTGCATCATATGGCGTGGGACTCGGCAATAAAAACTTTATGCCTGACGAAAAAATCAAACAAAAAGAATTGATTTCTTTGCTTGTGAGAGTGTTTTATAAATATTACTCAACTTATCCGATTTCAGACAAAGAAACTGACGAAGACTACGAAATTGCGGTAAGAGAAGGTATTATAACAAAAGATGAAATTAATAAGGACGCTTATGTGTTAAGAAAAGATGCATCAAAATTCCTTGTAAATGCTCTTGGGTATAAAGACATTGCAAAAATTGACAGTATTTTTAACTGCCCATTTAGCGATGTAACAGAAAATAAAGGAAGCATTTCAATTCTTTATGGACTTGGAATTGTAAGCGGTAATGAAAACGGAAACTTCAAACCAGATGAATACTTCCTTCGCGGAGATACAATGATAATGTTATACAAATCTTTATCAAAATAAAAAAAGGGGATGTAAATTAATTTACATCCTCTTTTAAATTTAATCTTTTTTAGTTATCAAATCAAGCATATGGTTTGCATCTACATATTCGTGATACAAGTCTTTAACACCGTTTTCGTCAATTTTAAGAACAGTACCGCCATTTAAATATGGTCTCCATGAGCAACCGGGACCTGTTTTTAATGTGAAACCGAGTTTTACACCTTCATAGTTGATAATAAAGTTGTTAACATGGCAATGACCTGCAAGAATTGTTTTTGTGGTACCACCTTTTTTTACTGCATTAAACATACCATCGTCGTTAATATGACAACCGTATGAACGTACAGTGTCAGCAGATGGATGGTGCTTAACACCAAAAGAGTCTTTATAACCCTCATTCCAGCAGTTGCCTTTATAACTTTCTTCCACAGTTATTTCTTTTGGAACATAGTCAAAATTAAATGCGGTTTCAAAAGCTTTTTTATATACGTGAATTGGAACGTGCGTAAAAAGTGAAGTGTCTGTGCAACCGAGTTCTTTTAACATTTCAATCTGTTCAGAGAACCATTCAACCTGCTTTTTGGTAACTCTTGGGTTCATCCATTCAGTATCTTTTTCAGTGTAACCTCTTTTTTCAAAAGCTTCAATTCTTGATTTATGAGTAGGCATAGGTTCAAGATCGCTTGTGTTTTTGTCAGCCATTGACTGCTCAGTATCTTCGTGCGGAAGATAGAAAAGAGCATCGTGGGTATCCATCATAACAATACCTTCAACAATTTTGTCATCTTCTTCAATGGCAATAACAAAGTTGCCGTGTCCAAGTTCTCTTGGCCCTGCTTCAAACACAAAATATTCAGATTTTGAAAGACGTTTTTCCATTTCATCAATTGGTTCTAAATCCACCTGATTGTCGTGATTTCCCCAGATAACTGTCCACGGAATCTGGAACTTGTCAAAATACTCTGCATACATATCGTATGATCTCATATCGTGTGGGTATGCAAGGTCGCCGGTAATTGTAATAAGGTCAGGCTTTACTCTTTCAATCAACTGATCAACTGTGTATGTAAAAATTTTATGAAAGTTTGCAATGTATGGCAATGCATCTTCAACTAATCCCCAGTTTGCTTCTGTAAGCTGAGGGTCAGAAAGGTTTAAAATTGTAAAATCTCTGCCTTTTTGTTTTTGTATTTTTAACATATTGTTTCACCTTCTATAATAAACTTGTTACGTCAACATATTCGTGGTAAAGGTCATTAACACCATTTTCTGTGATTTTAATAACTGTACCGCCGTTTAAGTCTTTATTCCAGTAGCAACCTGCACCTGTTTTGAGTGAAAATGCAAGTTTAACGCCTTCAAAAGTAATTACATAGTTGTTTGTGTGTGCATGACCGCAAATAACAGTTTTTGTTGTACCGCCTGCTTTGATTGCATCAAATACGCCGTCGTCAGCAGCGTAGCAGCTAACTGAATTGCAAAAATCAGGCGCTTTTTCGTGTTTTACACCAAATGAATCTTTGTAGCCTTCAATCCAGCAATCGCCTTTGTAACTGTCTTCAACTGAAACTTCCAATGGATTGTAATTGTCGTTGAACGCTGAAGCAAATGCAGTTGCATAAGCATAAATAGGAACATGGATGAAAAGAGAAGTGTCATTGCAACCAAGTCCCTTTAACATTTCTACCTGTTCAGAATACCACATAACCTGTTTTGATGTCATTTTAGGATTCATCCATTTAACATCTCTTTCAGTGTAGCCTCTTGCTTCAAATGCAGAAATCTGCTGTTTGTGAGTAAGCATAAGGTCTGCGATGTTTTTGTTAATCATTGTCTGTCTTGTGTCTTCGTGAGGGAGATAGAAAAGAGCATCGTGAGTATCCATCATTATCATACCTTCGACGATTTTTCCATCTTCTTCAATAGCAATAACAAAGTTACCGCTGCCAAGTTCTCTTGGGCCTGCTTCAAAAACAAAATATTTTGATTTTGAAAGCTTTTCAATCATTTCGTCAACAGGCTCTAAATCGATTTCGTTGTCATGGTTGCCCCAAACAACAGTAAACGGAATACCGATTTTGTCAAAATATTCTGCATATTTATCATAAACCGCCATATCAAATGGATATGAAAGGTCACCTGTTATTGTAATAAGATCTGGATTTGCTCTTTTAACCAGCTCATCAACAGTATACTTAAAGATTTCGGATTTTTTTGGATTTCCGCCATCTAAACCCCATTCGCATTCTTTGAGCTGAGGGTCTGAAAGATTTAAAATTGTAAAATCTCTGCCTTTTTGTTTGCTTAATTTAATCATACTAAGTATCTCCTTAAATATAAGAATAACTTAATTTTAGCATAAAGAAAATTATGTGTCAATATTAAATTGGTACAGTATCCAAAAATATAAGAAATTTATTCAAATATATAAATAATTGATACTGATTTCTATTGAAAAATGTTGAAAAATTTGGTACAATGTATACAAACATATTTAAAGAGAGGTTGATAGTATGAAAAAAAGTGCGGCTTTAGTTGTAATGGCAGCAGGTATGGGCAGTAGATTTCAGGGCTTAAAGCAGATTGAGCCTGTTGGACCAAAAGGGGAAATTCTTCTTGATTTTTCTGTTTTTGATGCAAAAAGAGCAGGATTTGACAAAGTTGTGTTTGTTATAAAAAAAGAAATTGAGAAAGACTTTAAAGAAGTAATTGGCCAGAGAATTGAAAAAATGATAGATGTTGAATATGTTTATCAGGATGTAAATAATGTTCCTGAAGGAGTACAGATTCCTGCAGAACGTTCAAAACCATGGGGAACAGCACACGCAGTCCTCACTGCAAAAGATGTTATTGATACACCATTTGCGGTTGTTAATGCTGACGATTACTATGGTATTTCAGCATACAAAAAGATTTATGACTGCATCACAAAAGATGAAACAGAAATCTGTATGGTTGGTTTCAAACTTGCAAATACAATTACAGAAAACGGTACTGTTTCAAGGGGTGTTTGCGAAGTTGAAGACGGAATTTTAAAAACTATCACAGAAGTTACTAAAATCAACGGTAACTGTGAGTATACTGAAGATGATGGTGCAACATGGACTCCGCTTTCAGAAGATACAGTTGTTTCAATGAATATGTGGGGCTTTAAACCTTCAATTTTTGAAGAAATGGAAAAAGGATTGGTAAGATTCTTTGATGAAAATAAAGACAATCTTTTAAAGGCAGAATATTTCCTTCCAAGCGTTGTAGATTACAAAATCAAAAACGGAACTTCTGTTGAAGTTATGACAACAGATGATAAATGGTATGGAATGACCTATAAAGAAGACAAAATTCAGGTTTGTGAAGCAATCGGCGAATTGGTAGCAGACGGAAAGTATGAGGGAATGTAATATGAAAAAAATTATTTGCAAAAACTACGAAGAAATGTCAAAAGCTGCAGCAAAAATTGTTGAAGCTCAGGTTATTTTAAAGCCTGATTGTGTATTGGGCCTCGCTACAGGTTCTTCACCTGTTGGTATGTATAAAGAATTAATTGCAAGCGGAACAGATTTTTCTCAGGTTACAACTTTTAACCTTGATGAATATTATCCACTTGCTAAAGATAACGACCAGAGTTATGACTATTTTATGAGAAAAAATCTTTTTGATCATATTAAAGTTAAAGAAACAAACATTCCAAATGGTATGGCTGAAGACCCTGAAGCTGAATGTGCTCGTTATGATGCTGCAATCGAAGCGGCAGGCGGAATTGACCTTCAGGTTTTGGGAATTGGCGTAAACGGTCATATCGGATTTAATGAACCTGCAGATGCACTTCCTGCAAACACAAATAAAGTTACTCTTACAGAGTCAACAATTGAAGCAAACTCAAGATTTTTTGAATCAAAAGAACAGGTTCCGACAGCAGCCCTTACTCTTGGTATCGGCGGAATTATGAAAGCAAAAAGAATTGTTGTACTCGCCAGCGGTAAGAGCAAAGCACCTATCATTAAAGAATTGTTCTACGGCAAAGTTACAACAAATGTTCCTGTAAGCTTATTACAGCTTCATCCGGATGCAACAATCGTTATGGATGAAGAAGCGGCAAGTATGCTTTAATAATTACATATAAGTAAAAACACCTCTCAGATTTGAGAGGTGTTTTTGCTTAATAAATAGGAGTATCGGGATCGCTTACGATTAAATCTAAACTATATTTTGTTTTTATAGGTTCTTCTCTTCTTATCCATTTACCACGGGTAAAGTCGGGAATCTGAACAGGTGCACCACCCATTGCAATCGATTGCTCAGTAAGGGGAGTGATTGCCATCCAGGATGCAGTATCATATGTGTCAATTGGTGTAGGAATACCACGTTTAACACTTTCCACAAAGGCTCTGCCAACAAGCCAGTCCATACCACCGTGTCCCTCCTTTTCGCCCAATTTAACATATTCAGCCTGAAGCGGATGATCATATTTTTCAAACATTTCTTCTTCGTTATTATCACATTTTTCTTCTTCCATTCCATCTAAGAACAAAACTTTGTGTGCCTCATCATAAGCCCCCCTTGTTCCGCGGACAGAGTAATCTCTGCTGTAATAGGCACGGGGAAGTGATGTGTCAAGTCTTAACATAATTGTTTCGCCACCGGCACACATAATATTTGTAACCACCATGTCGCCCTGCGTGATTTCAGTTCCGTACATAGGATTTCCGTCTTCTTTGTGGCGTTCCCAGTAATCTTTAAGTCCTGCAGATTTTGAAGCCATTGAACTTAGATACATCATTCTGTTGCCACGATTTATATTTAAAACTTTGCAGATAGGACCTAAAGCGTGGGTGGGGTAGTTATCACAATTACGGGAGGCATATTCTTTGATACGGTAAGTATTAACTTCACCCCATTTGTTATATGTACCTGATAAATCAGTCCCGCGAAGATCGTGCATATATGCACCTGTGCAGTGAACAATTTCTCCTAAAGTACCTTCCTTTGCCATACGAAGTGTCATAAGTTCTCGTCTGCCATAGTTGCAGTTTTCCAGCATCATACAATGCATACCTGTTTCTTCGTGAGCATCTACAAGTCTGTAGCAATCGCTTATGTCATATACACCGCCTACTTCTATTGCGGCATATTTACCTTTTTTCATTGCAGATATAGCCATTTCAACATGTAAAGCCCATGAGGTAGAAATAACAACTGCATCTATTTCATCACAATTTACAACATCCTGCCAGTTTGTGGTGCCTGCAACTTCGATATTTTTTTCTTCTTTGAAAAAATTTTGTGTTTTTTCAATGTTGCTTTCTGACAAATCACAAATTATATTAATTTCTACATCCTGCATATTGCCAAAAATATTTTTAGCCATATGAGAACCTCTGTTTCCAAGCCCGATTATACCAAGTTTGATTTTTTCTTTCATTTTGGTTCAACCACCTTTACAAAACATTTTTTATATGTTATACTCAATATAACATAAACAAAAGTGTAATACTATACTGTTTTAGATATATTTTTTATGATTTTGGCTAAGGTGATTTAATGCATTATTTTCTTAAACGATCTTTTTCGGTTACATCTGTAAATAGTGCTTTTGTGCAAGACAGAAATGTTGATTTTTATTTTAATGGCGAGCTTCACGATTTCTGGGAAGTGGTTTATGTTGCCTCGGGTAAAATTGGAGTAACGGAAGATGAGCGTATTTACGAACTTGAAAAAGGGGATATAATTTTTCACAGACCTATGGAGTTTCATAAGGTGTGGTCAAGAGGGGATAAAAAACCTCGTGTATACACAATGTCTTTTAAAACTGATGGGATTTTGCCTGATAATATCGGAGATGGTATTATCAATCTTAATCCCGCTGAATCAAGTACGTTTTTAAATATTTTTTCAGATGGTAAACTGATTCTGGATACCGCGCAACAACACGAAACAATATTGGAGCAAAAATTTTCGGGTGCTTTGGAAAACTTTATTATTTATCTTTCTTATGAAAGAACTGCAGATACAAGCATTTCCCAGACTGCCGATGCCATAAGGTACAGTTCAATTATAAGTATTATGCAAAAGCATTTGTCAGAAGATTTGTCGGTAGAAGATATAGCCCATCTTTGCCATATGGCGCCAAGTACTATGAAATATGCATTTTCAAAATTTTCTGATTGCGGTATACGAAAGCATTTTATAAGAATGAAACTTGCCGCAGCCATTCCGCTTTTGAAAAATGGAACTTCAATTGCTGAGATCAGTAAGCAGTTCTCCTTTTCAAGTCAGAACTATTTTGCACAGGTTTTTAAAGCGGAGATGGGAGTTTCTCCAATGGAATACAAAAGAAATTTTAATAAATAATTTGAAGGTGATTTTATGAAAATGTACGCAAATCTGCACACTCATACAACTCATTCAGATGGAGTTTATTCTCCTGAAGAAATGGTGAAAGTTGCAAAACAGGAAGGCTATGGTGCAATAGCAATTTCAGACCACGATACTGCAACTGCATACCCTTATCTTAAAGCGGCTTGCGAAAAAGAAGGAATGGAATGTATTTTTGCAGTAGAGTTTTCAGTTTCAAAACCCGACTGGTACCATATTATAGGATTTGAATTTGATCCTGAATATCCCGAAATGAAAGATTATCTTTCTAAAATGTCTGAAATTGTGCTTAATACCACAAAAGGATGTTTTGATGAAGCGATTGAAAATGGTGGCATAACAGGTATTACGTGGGAAGAAGTGTTAGAATTCAACAAAGGTATTACCTGGCTATGTAACAACCACATTTTCAGAGCAATGAAGGCTAAAGGTCTTGTTGAAGAAAATCAGTATATGGATTGGTTTAATCTGAATTTCAGACATCAAAGAGCAAAATACAAGGGAAGTTACGAATATAAAACTCTTCCCGAAATAGTAAAACTTATCAAAGATGCAGGTGGTTTTGCAGTAGTTGCACACCCAACAGATGAACAGCTTTCAAGAATTGATTATTTGATTGAAAATGGTATTGAAGGTATAGAAGTGTGGCATCCTGATTTACCTTCAGAACTTCAGGAAAAAGCGTACGCACTTGCAATTGAAAAGAATTTGTTTATCTCAGGTGGTTCTGACCATTCAGGTCTTTGCGGCGGATATTATGATTCTTACAAAAATGAAGAAGAACTTAAAAAAAGCGACAAATATATTAAGCCATTAAGTGCAGGTACAACAAAAGAATACTTTGAAGAAATCAAGCAAAGAAAAATATTAAGATAACAATAAAATCCCGAATCATTTCGGGATTTTTGTTTTTTGAATAAAAAATAAAACATTTATCAAAATAAATATTGACAAATATAAATATTTATGTATAATAATATATATAATAATAAATAGGGAGGGTGCTATGAATACATCACTTTCTGAAATCTTTAAAGTTTTATCTGATGATAACAGATTAAAAATAGTTCAAATAGTGGCAAAGGGTAAAATGTGTGCCAATGAAATTTTGGGAGAAATAGGAATATCTCAGCCCACACTTTCACATCATATGAAAGTGCTTTCAGATGCAGGACTTGTTTCTGCCGATAAAGTAGGTACACAGGTATATTATGAATTAAATCGTTCAAAGGTAAGTTGCCTTTGTCATTTTGTAAGAGAAATAAGCGGTAAAAAACCGTGCAGTTTGGAGGAAAATTAAATGTCGTGTAAGAGTGTATATTTTGACCACGGTGCTACAACCTTTACAAGACCTGAAGTATTGGCAGATATGCTTCCATACTTCGGACAGTCTTACGGAAATCCGTCAAGTATATATAAATTAGCAAAATCAAGTAAATATGCAATAGATGCAGCAAGAAGAACTGTGGCAGAATGCATCAATGCAAAAGAAGATGAAATTTATTTCACAGGAAGCGGATCAGAGGGGGATAACTGGGCATTAAAAGGTGTAATGTATGCCTCAAAAAAAGGCAATCACATTATCACAACTCAGATTGAGCATCACGCAATACTTCATACTTGTAAATATCTTGAAAAAGAGGGATATAAAGTAACATATCTTCCTGTAGATGAATATGGAATGGTAAATCCGAAAGATGTTGAAGAAGCAATTACAGATAAAACTGTTTTGATTTCAGTAATGTTTGCAAATAACGAAATCGGAACAATTCAGCCAATTAAAGAAATCGGTGAAATAGCAAGAAAACACGATGTTTATTTCCATACAGATGCAGTTCAGGCAGCAGGCCATGTTCCAATTGATGTTGAGGATATGAATATCGACCTTCTTACAATGTCTGCTCACAAATTCAATGGTCCTAAAGGCGTTGGTGCTCTTTATATTAAAAAAGGCATTAAACTTTATAACCTTATTGAAGGCGGCGGTCAGGAAAGAAAAAAACGTGCAGGAACAGAAAATGTTCCGGGTATTGTAGGACTTGCCAAAGCACTTAAAATGTCTTGTGAGCATATGGAAGAAGTAAATAAAAACTTAATTCGTATGCGAGACAGAATAATTAACGAAATAATGGGAAATATTCCTTATGTTAAGTTAAACGGTCATCCAACCGAAAGACTTCCGGGAAACGTTAATTTATCCTTTAAATATATTGAAGGGGAAAGCCTTTTGTTATTCTTAGACATTAATAACATCTGTGCATCATCAGGTTCTGCGTGTACATCAGGCTCTTTGGACCCATCACACGTATTATTGGCAATAGGCTTGCCGCACGAAATTGCACACGGTTCATTAAGACTTTCACTTGGCTATGAAAATACAGATGATGATATTGATTATTTGTTCAGCATTCTTCCGGGAATTGTGGACAGATTAAGACAGATGTCACCACTTTATGAAGAAATTTTAAAAGGAAACAAAGGAGAATAATTATGGAATATACAGAAAAAGTTTTAGATCATTTTACTAACCCAAGAAATGTTGGTGAAATTGAAGATGCCAACGGAATTGGCGAAGTTGGTAACGCAAAGTGTGGAGATATTATGAAAATGTATCTCAAAATTGACGATGACGGAATTATCACAGATGTTAAGTTCAAAACATACGGTTGCGGTGCTGCCATTGCAACAAGTTCTGTTGCAACAGAAATGATTAAAGGTAAAGGTGTTGACGAAGCACTCCGTCTTAAAAACAGTGAAGTTGTTGAAGCCTTAGGCGGACTTCCGACTGCTAAAATCCATTGCAGCGTTTTAGCAGAAGAAGCAATTAAAAAAGCAATCGGCGACTATTACACAAGACAGGGTATTTTTGTTGAAGAATCAAAATGTTGCTGCTGCGAAGAAGGTAGTTCATGCAAATGCCACGAAGAAACTGAAGAATAAAAAATAAAGGTGATGAGAATTCTCATCACCTTTTAATTTTTAATTATTAACCAAATCTTTCATTGTGTAGAAGCCTGCAGGTTTTCCGACCATATATTTTGCGGCCTTTACAGAACCTACTGCAAAAACTTCTCTTGATGTTGCAGTGTGTTTAACTTCTATAAGTTCGTTGTTACCTGCAAAAATTACTTCATGTTCGCCAACAATTGTGCCACCTCTTAAAGTGTGGATACCCATTTCAGATACTGAGCGTTTTTTTCTTACACTGTGGCGGTCATAAATGTATTCTTTTTTACTCACTAAAACTTCGTTGATTGCGTCTGCAATAGCAAGTGCAGTACCGCTTGGAGCATCGATTTTCTGATTGTGGTGCTTTTCGATAATCTCAATATCAAAGTTTTCTTCCAAAACTTTAGCAGCCTGCTGAACAAGTTCTATTAAAAGATTTACGCCAATTGACATATTAGCCGAGAAAAATACCGCTGTTTTTTCTGCCGCATTTTTCATAGCATCTCTTTGTTCATCTGAAAGCCCTGTTGTCGCAAAAACAACTGCGGTCTTTGTTTTAACTGCATAGTCTAAAATACTGTCAAAACAAGATGGGTGAGAGAAGTCAATAATAACATCGGCTTTACCTGAAAATTCATCAGGAGTTGCGTAAACGGGATAGCCGCCTGTTGCTTCAGTGTTAATATCAAATCCTGCAACAATTTCAACAGAATCATCGTTTTTAACAAGATTTGAAATAACGGTGCCCATTTTTCCGTTGCAACCTGATAAAATAAGTTTAATCACTTAAAATCATCCTTTGTGGTTCTTAATTTATGCGAGAATTCCGCACTTGATCATTTCTGCTTTTAATACTTCAAGATTTTTGTCTTCCATTTCTGTAAGAGGCATTCTTAAGATGCCTGTGTCAAAGCCCATAAGTTTAAGAGCGGCTTTGACAGGGATAGGATTAACTTCGCAGAAAAGTGCTTTAATAAGATCTAAATATTTGATCTGAAGTTTTGCTGCTTCGTCAAATTTGCCATCTAAACAAAGTTTGCACATATCGTGTGTCTGTTTTGGAGCAATGTTTGCCAAAACAGAAATTGTGCCAGATGCACCGATTGACATCAAAGGAACGTTAATATCATCGTTGCCTGAATAAATTGCAAAATCTTCACCGCAGAGGTTTCTGATTTCCATAGCCTGAACAATATCACCACTTGCTTCTTTGATACCAACGATATTGTCAATCTTTGATAATTCGTAAGCAGTCTGAGGTGCAATATTAACACCTGTTCTTGATGGAACGCAGTATGGAATAATCGGAACATCAACAGCGTTGGCAATCATTTCATAGTGTTTGATGAGACCTTTTTGTGTAGCCTTGTTGTAGTAAGGAGTAACGCAAAGGAGCGCATCAACACCTGTTGCAGCAGCCATTTTTGAAAGTTCAACACCATGATGAGTGTCATTACTTCCTGTTCCACCGATAACAGGAATTCTGCCATTAACGGTTTTTACACAATGCTCAATAACAGAAACGTGTTCTTTGTCAGGCATTGTAGCAGATTCACCTGTTGTTCCGCAGATAATGATAGCATCTGTAGAATTTTCAATATTAAATTCAATTAAGCGATCAAGTTCTGCAAAGTTAACGCCATTTTCGTTAAATGGGGTAACGATTGCAACACCCGAACCTTCAAAAACTCTTTTTTTCATTTTTTACACCATCCATTAAATTAATCAAGATAACCTTTAGCCGCAAGAAGTTCTGCCATTAAAACAGCACCGCCAGCCGCACCTCTTAAAGTATTGTGTGAAAGACAAACAAATTTGTAGTCATACTGTGTATCTTCTCTTAATCTACCGATTGAAACAGCCATACCGCCTTCTAAATCACGGTCAAGTTTTGTCTGAGGTCTGTTTTCTTCTTCAAAGTAATTTAAGAACTGTTTTGGAGCAGATGGAAGGTCTAATTCCTGAGGAACGCCTTTGAATTCTTTCCAAGCCTGTAAAACTTCTTCTTTAGTAGGCTTTTTATCAAATGATGCAAAAACTGCAGCCAAGTGGCCATCTGCAACAGGTACTCTTATGCACTGAGCAGTGATTGAAGGAGTAGCCGCATTTTTGATTTCGTCGCCTTCAATTTTACCCCAGATTTTAAGTGGTTCCTGTTCGCTTTTTTCTTCTTCGCCGCCGATGAATGGGATAACGTTGTCAATCATTTCAGGCCATCTGTCAAATGTTTTACCTGCACCTGAAATTGCCTGATATGTACAAGTAAGTACATTCTTAGGACCAAATTTCATAAGCGGATGAATTGCAGGCACATAACTCTGAAGTGAGCAGTTTGATTTGACTGCAACAAAACCTTTTTTTGTACCGAGTCTCTTTCTCTGAGCGTGAATAATTTCAGCGTGTTCAGGATTGATTTCAGGAACAATCATAGGAACGTCCTTAGTACCTCTGTGTGCTGAATTATTTGAAATTACAGGACATTCTTTTTTAGCGTATGCTTCTTCCAATGCTCTGATTTCGTCTTTTTTCATATCAACTGCGCAGAAAACAAAGTCAACTTCTGATACAATTTTGTCCATATCTGCAACAGCATCGTAAACATTCATTTTTTTGATTTTATCTGAAAGGGGAGTAGACATAGCCCATCTTTCACCAAGTGCTTCTTCATATGTTTTTCCGGCACTTCTTGATGAAGCAGCCAAAACCTTTATTTCAAACCACGGATGGTTTTCAAGCAAGGTAATAAATCTCTGACCAACCATACCTGTTGCGCCAATAATACCAACGTTAAAATGCATAAAAACATTCCTTTCATATGTTAAAAATTAGTTTATTCATTAATATATTATAATATCATTTTTGTGTGCTTATGTCAATAGAAATTACAATCTTTGTGCTAATTTTATGCGGTTTTCACGATAAAATTCAGTAAATGTTCCGTTGTCTAAAGAATTTCTGATATTTTCCATTAATTTGTTATAAAAAGTAAGATTGTGCATAACACAAAGGCGAAGTGCCAAAATTTCATTTGCCTTAAATAAATGTCTGATATAAGATTTTGAATAACTTCTGCATGCCTCACAATCGCAATTTTCATCAAAAGGTGTATCATCGCGTTCATATTTTTCATTTTTGATATTTACAATACCTTTTGAAGTGAAAATATGACCATGTCTTGCGTTACGGCTTGGCATAACGCAGTCAAAGAAGTCAATACCACGGTAAACTGCCTCTAAAATATTTACAGGAGTTCCTACCCCCATTAAATATCTTGGTTTGTTGGCAGGCATAAAAGGTTCAACATGCTCTATAACATCATACATCTGCTCTGCAGTTTCACCTACGGCAAGACCGCCGATAGCATAACCGGGAAGGTCGAAATCCGAAATTCGCTTCATATGTTCAATTCTGATATCATTATATGTGCTTCCCTGATTTATGCCAAAGAGCATCTGATTTTTGTTAATAGTATTTTCAAGTGAGTTTAATCTGTCCATTTCGGTTTTGCAACGCTCAAGCCATCTTGTGGTGCGTTCCACAGATTTTTTAGTATAGTCGTAAGTTGCAGGGTTTTCGATACATTCATCAAACGCCATAGCAATAGTAGATGCTAAGTTAGACTGAATTTGCATACTAAGTTCAGGAGTCATAAAAATCTTTCTGCCATCGATGTGCGATGAAAATTTAACCCCATCTTCTGTAATATCTTTAGGCTTTGCCAAAGAAAACACCTGAAATCCACCACTGTCTGTTAAAATAGGTCTGTCCCAGTTCATAAATTTGTGAAGACCACCCATATCTCTTACAACATCATCACCTGGTCTTAAATGCAGGTGATAGGTGTTTGAAAGTTCAACCTGACAACCCATAGTTTTTAAATCATTTGTGGAAATTCCACCTTTAATTGCAGCAGCAGTTCCAACATTCATAAAAACAGGGGTTTGTATTGTGCCGTGAACAGTTTTAAATTCTCCGCGCCTTGCGCTTCCTTCTTTTAATTTTAATTCAAACATAATTTCTCCTATTTTATAAACATCGCATCACCGAATGAGAAAAAGCGGTATTCATTTTTTACTGCTTCGGTGTATGCTTTGAGTATTTTTTCTCTGTCATAAATCGCACTTACAAGCATTAAAAGTGTTGATTCAGGTAAGTGGAAGTTTGTTATTAAATTATCAACAATTTTAAAATTGTATCCGGGATAAATGAATATATCGGTCCAACCGCTTTTTGGAACTAAAAATCCGTTTTCATCAGCAACAGATTCTAAAGTTCTTGTAGATGTTGTACCAACGCAAATAACTCTGCCTCCATTTTTCTTTGTTTCGTTTATTATGTTGCAGGCACATTCGTCAATCTGATAAAATTCCGAATGCATCTTATGAGTTGTTATATCAGTAACTTTAACAGGTCTGAAAGTGCCGATTCCCACATGGAGAGTCAAAAATGCAATTTTAACTCCTTTTGCTTTTAGTTTTTCTAAAAGTTCATCGGTAAAATGAAGCCCTGCAGTAGGAGCGGCAGCAGATCCGGGATTTTTGGAATATACTGTCTGATAACGCTCTTTGTCTTCTAATTTTTCAGTAATGTAAGGTGGAAGAGGCATTTCTCCTAATTTGTCTAAAATTTCTTCGAAAATTCCATCAAAATGAAATTCTGCAGTTTTAAGACCTGACTCCAAATCCTCACCAACAATTGTAGCGGAAAGAATATCATCTCCGAACACAATTTCTGTTCCGATTTTAGCACGTTTGCCCGGCTTTACCATAACTTCCCAACGGGTATCTGTAATGCGTTTTAAGAGCAAAAACTCAATGTGCGCACCTGTACCTTTTTTTATACCGTAAAGTCTTGCAGGTAAAACTCTTGTGTTGTTCAAAACGAGACAGTCGCCTTCTGTAAGATAGTCTGTAATATCTCTGAAGTTTTTATGTTCAATTGTGTCAGTTTCTCTGTTTAAAACCATCAGTTTTGATGATGATCTGTCCGAAAGAGGAGTCTGAGCGATTAACTCTTTTGGAAGGTCGTAATAAAAATCTGAAAGTTGTAAATTTTGCATATTTAAATTCTCCTGAATAATTATTCTACAATGCAACCGGGGAAGTAGTGCATTAAAATTTGGTCATAAGTAAATCCTGATTTTGCCATACCTTTAGCACCATTCTGACTCATGCCAATGCCGTGGCCATAGCCTGTGCCATAAACAACAAACTTGTCTGCCGCCTGATCAGAAAGTGATGGGGATAATTTAGTTGTACCTGTGGCAGAAAGAGCATAAAATTCTTTAGCCTGTCCAACTCCGTTTGAAGAAATAACAAGACCTGCATTGTTGGTTGAAACAACCCCGTCTTTGCTTATAAAAGTGGTTTTGTATTCATTTCTTGAATATTCTTTTGATATTTTAAAAACCTGACTTTTAAGATTAAGCACCGTTCTTGTGTTGCCTATGGTATAGGTTTTAGAACCACGTTCACCAACAAATGTAAGTGATGTTACAGCCCCCTGCGGTGTAGTTTTATCAATGGTAATATCTCGGATTTTTCCAAGAGAAAAACCTTTGTCATTCATCAGTTTTGTAACCTCGTCTGATGTGTATGCAACCTCCCAGTTGTAACCGTTGGGGTAAATCACACTCTGATAAGTATCAGGAACGGAAATCAGATAAGGATAAGTGGTAGACCCCCATACATCCTTAACATCAAGAGTTTCTCCACTTGATGAAGCATAATAAAAGGTTTCGGCAAGTTTACCATTATAGGTAACAACCATACCTTTTGTTTCAATAACCGCCTGTGTGCAGTCATCTGCTTCAACTTTCACACCGCCATATACCTGAGAAAGTGTATCATCGGTAAGGTCAAATCCGTGTTCTTTAAATCTGCCGATGTTGTTTATTGTATATGTTCTTGCACAAACCGCCTGAGCCTTTAAAGCCTCGTAAGGAAAGCCTGATGACATTTCTTTAGGCAATACGCTGTATAAGTATTCTTCAATATTTACTTCGTTGATAACTGTGATTTTGTTATTTTTGTCAACTTTTAACAAAACTGTGCCTCGGTACTGTTTTGAATTAACCGCAATATAACCATCAACGGGTTTTAAAAACGCATTTTCAGAAACTATGTATGTTTCTTCAGGAAGCATGGTAGTTAACTTTCCGTCTTCTGTAACAGAAAAAGTAAATTCAGGTAAAGTTGATACAAGGATTTCTCCGTCATATAACTCAACCCCTGCTTCCGCACCTATGGTAACAGTCTCTTTTGCAGTGGTACTGTAAAACAAACCGATTTTTACAGTTTCGGGCATCTCAAAAGCAAAGCCGACGACGCAGGTATTTATAATAAGTAATAAAATTATAAATGCTGTCAGTTTTTTCATAATTTATCTCCGTGTGTTGAATTTCAAAATATATCATCTTATTATATCAAAAAATGTGATGATTTGCAAGGCTTGAAAGACAAAAAATGATGAATAATAATTGCTAAAAATGTGTTTTTATTCATTTTAAATGTAAATCGTTGACTTTTCAATAATACTATGGTATAATTTTCAGAGGTAAAATTTACAAATGAGGTGTATATATGCAGTTCTGGCAAGGTATTGCAGACGGATTTCATACAAATATCATAGCAAGCGAAAGATGGCTTTTGTTGCTTAAAGGCTTGCTTACAACACTTGAAATTTCATTGTTTGCAGTAATAATCGGCGTAATTTTAGGTGTGCTTTTGGCTTTAGCTAAAATTTCAAAATCAAAAAATATAATAATAATGCCATTAAGATGGATTTCCAACGCATTTATTGATGTTATAAGAGGAACACCGTCTTTTGTTCAGCTTCTTATTATTAACTTTGTTGTTTTTGCATCTATTGATGTGGACAGAGTGATTGTTGCATCAATTGCTTTCGGTTTAAATAGCGCAGCATACATTGCAGAAATTATAAGAGCAGGTATCCAGTCAATTAATAAAGGACAGACAGAAGCAGGTCGCTCTTTAGGATTGAGTGAAAGCCAGACAATGAGATTTATTATCTTGCCGCAGGCTATTAAAAATATTCTTCCTGCCCTTGGTAATGAATTTATCGTACTTGTAAAAGAAACATCAGTTGCAGGTTATATCGGTGCGTATGAACTTACAAAAGCATCACAGATTATAACAAGCCGTACATATAACTCATTCTGGCCACTTTTTGCTATTGCGGTAATTTATTTTGTGGTTGTTAAGATTTTAACATTTTTCCTTGGAAAACTTGAAGATAAACTTGGAAAATCAGATGCAAGATAAGAGGTAAGATATGATTAAAGTAGAAAATTTACATAAAGACTTTAAAGGTCTTAAAGTTTTAAAAGGTATAAATGAAGAAATTAAAAAAGGTGAAAAAGTAGTAGTTATCGGTCCGTCAGGCTCTGGTAAAAGTACTTTTTTGAGATGTCTTAACCTTTTGGAAGAACCGTCAGATGGTACAATAGCATTAAACGGTCAGGTAATTAACCAAAAAGGTGTTGACATCAATCAGATCAGACAGAAAATGGGAATGGTTTTCCAGCAGTTTAATCTGTTTCCGCACTTAAGTATTATGGATAACATAACTTTAGCACCTATTAAAATTAAGAAGATGTCCAAGGAAAACGCAGAAAAACTTGGTATGGAATTATTAAAAAGGGTAGGGCTTGAAGATAAAGCAAATGCATTCCCGGGCCAACTTTCAGGCGGTCAGCAACAGAGAATAGCAATTGCAAGAGCCTTGGCAATGGAGCCTGAAATTATGCTCTTTGACGAACCAACATCAGCTTTGGACCCTGAAATGGTAGGGGAAGTTTTAGATGTTATGAAAGACCTTGCAAATCAGGGTATGACAATGGTGATTGTAACCCACGAGATGGGATTTGCAAAGGAAGTTGCATCAAGAGTTTTGTTTATGGACGATGGTGTGATTGTGGAACAGGCACCACCTGAAGAACTTTTTGCAAACCCTAAGAATGACAGAACAAAATCATTTTTAAATTCAGTATTGTAAAAAACTCTAAAAGAGTTAAAAATAAAAAGGAGAGATTTATTATGAAAAAATTAGTTGCATTACTTTTAGTTGCTGTTTTAGCAGTAGCATTGGTAGCTTGCGGCGGAGAAAAAGCAGACGTTGTTACAATGGGAACAAACGCAGCATTTGAACCATTCGAATTTATCGAAGGTGAAGAAATTGTTGGTATTGACCCTGAAATCAGCGCAGCAATTGCTGAAAAACTCGGCAAAAAACTTGAAATCAGTGATATGGAATTTGAATCACTTTTAGGTGCTTTGAAAACTGATAAAGTTGATTTCGTTGCAGCAGGTATGACAGCAAACGACGAAAGAAGAAAAGAAGTTGATTTTTCTGACACATACTACACAGCAACACAGGGTATTATCGTAGCAGAAGACAGCGACATCAAAGGTATCGATGATATCATTGACTTAAAAGTTGGTGCTGTAACAGGTTACACAGGTGAAGTTATCTGTGCTGAAGATTACAAAATCGCAGGTCTTGTTACTTTCAAACGCGGTGTAGACGCTGTTATGGAACTCAAAAATGGCAAACTCGATGCAGTTGTTATCGACCTTCAGCCTGCAAAAATGTTTGTTAACGCAAACGAAGGCTTAAAAGTTATCGAAGATCCTTCATTTGAAGCAGAAGAATATGCTATTGCAGTTAAAAAAGGCAACACTGAACTTTTGAACGCAATCAATGAAGTAATTGCTGAACTTAAAGCAACAGGCAAACTTGATGAAATTGTTAACAAGTATCAGAACAAATAATAGAGAAAAAAGCGAAGCTGCGGCTTCGCTTTTTTTATGTTTTTAACATAATTACTGTATATAAATAAACTGATAGTTGCTTTACACTTTTATCCTGAAATGATATAATTTAAAAAAACATATCAGGAGGTTGTTATGATTATAAGAAATATTAAAGGAGACGATATGGATGAAATTATCGCACTATGGAAGAAAACACTACCGTATTTAGTAATAACTCGCGATATTTTTATGCGTAAGATTTTTCTTGAGGCAAATTTTACTCCCAAAGGATTTTTTATTGCAGAAGAAAACGGAAAAATTGTTGGTTTTGTAAATGCAGTTTTCAGAAAAGTTCCTATTTGTGCAGATGCTAAAATCGAAAACGATATAGGATGGCTTGCAGGTTTTATTGTTGACAAAAACTATCTCGAAGCAGGCGATAAACTTTTGGATGTGGCAGAAAATTATCTTAAGGAAAACGGTAAAACTGTCATTAATACAGGCTATTATCCCACATATTTCGTTCAGGGAGTAGATGAAAGATATACTCCTGAATATATTGATATTTTTAAAAAGCGTGGTTATACTTCAGTTCGCTCAATTGCAATGATACTTGACCTTGATAATTACAATCCGCCTGTAAATCTTGAAGAAAGAAGAAAATTGTTAAAAGCAGATGGCATCAATTTCGGACCGCTTACTGATGAATATATAACAGAACTTTTTACACTTGATAATGAATTTTTAAAACCAAGTTGGCTTTATGAATACAAAAACCGTGCTTTGAATATGGACTTTGACAGAATAAGAATTGCTATAAAAGACGGTAAGGTTATAGGTGCTTGTGTGTTTGATGACCCTGATAGTGCCCCTGAAAGATTCGGACCTTTTGGTGTGGATAGTTCTTGCCAAGGAAAGGGCATTGGAGGAGTATTGCTCGCAGATTGCCTGCTTGAAATGAAAAAACGAAACCTTAAAAATGCTTGGATGCAATGGGCGTCAGACGATAAAGGTGCCTCAGTTCTTTATGAACGTGCAGGTTTTGTTGAAAAAGAATCATATCTTGAATTTGAGAAAAATCTTTAAGAGGTGAAAGTATGAAATCATATATAGATGCATTTATGAATGAAATCAGCGAGGAGTTTTTGAAAACTCACACACAGGCGCTGATGACTAAAGAACTTCCACAGACAACACCTGCAACGCACGATGCTGCAGATTACATCTATAGTCTTTTAAAAGAAAATGGATTTGAAGCACAGCGTCTGAATTTCGTGTCAGACGGTAAAACTGCGTGTCAGGATAAAATTATGCCTATGTGTTGGGATGCAACCTATGGCAGACTTACAGTTATGTCAGAATGGGAGGGTGAAAGAGTAATTGCAGACTATGAAAAAGAACCATTCTCTTTGGTAAGATTTTCAGTTCCAACTCCTGAAGGTGGATTAAAAGTCCGTCTTGTTACATGGGATCAGATGCAAAAAGGCGCCGATGTGAAAGGTGCATTCGTGTCAATTCCGCAAGGAATGCTTCCGACAGATAAAGCAGTAGTTCCTATTTTAAATAATGGAGC
>JAZRDC010000097.1:0-2401 GCA_045660065.1 Clostridia bacterium | reverse complement strand
CCAAAGCCCGCTTGGCCTCCGACTTCTTGGAAATAGGAGGACGAAGCAAAAATTTCTCGCAGATTGCGGGTGTTAAGGATTCATATGTTTTTGCCGATGATTGGGATATGCCGGACGGAGCAAAAATCCCATTATGGATGCTTGGTTTTATATACTGAAACAGCCATGAAACATTTTATACAAATACTAATTGCAGCAATCACACTGCTGTCATGCAGCAAAGGCACCTATAGCCACTTGCAGGAAATAGAATTATACATAGAGGAGGACCCCAAAAGGGCACTGGAAGAGATTCGTAATATTACTCCCGACAATCTCCTTTCCCCAAGGACCAAAGCAAAGCATGCCCTGCTCCACTCCATGGCCCTTGATAAAAACTACATAGACCTCACCACCGACTCCATCATCGCCCCAGCTGTGAAGTACTATTCAAGGCATGGTTCAGCGGATGACAGGTTGCTGATGCATTACTATATGGGGAGGATATATGCAAATGATGGGAATCTTGATAAGGCAGCTATTGAATATACAAGGGGAGAGGAATTGGTAGATGATGCGGAAAATAAGGTGGCGGCAGGCAGGTTGTATACAGTCTTTGCTACTGTATACAACAAGACTAACAATGCTAAAAAAGAGATAGAGTATGCACAGAAAGGATATGCCTTTTTTAAAGAGATGAATTATATTGAACGTTCGGAAGTAGCAAAAGGTAAATTAGCTATGGCATATGCAAATAACCGAGTTTTCAATGAGGCAGATTCTTTATTTGAAGAGTGTTTGGAAGCTTTAACCGAAGATACAGTATCAATGGCAAAGTATTTAGGACATTATGCCCGGTTAAATGTTTTAAAGCCTGATCCGGAGCCGGAGAAAGCAATATTGTTATTGGAAAGGCGGCGCAAAGAATATAATAAAGCTTTGACCCCCGGCTTATATTGTGTGTATGCATATGCCCTGCAGCAATTAGGCAGGTTAGATGAGTGTGATAATATATTGGAGCAACTTAAGGAAACTGGTTATAAAGAGTTGGACTTCTGGCAGTATCGTATCTATAAACATAGAAATCAATATGAGCAAGCTATGGCTCATTTGGAAAACAGTGCGAAAAAATATGAGTATCAAATGATAAGTTTGCTGTCTGACAATACTGATAATGCTTTAAAGGATTATTACTCTTCAGAGGCTGAGAAAACCAAAATGGAGATGAAAATAAAAGTTATGTCACTTGTAACGGCAATACTCGCTGTGGTAATGATATTGTCTGTTGTTATCTTAAAGTTGATGTTTATCAACAGGAAGAAGCAGCGTGCAATGGAGATGTATCTTAATATGTATGAAAGTGCCAGCAAAAAACTGGCCGATTATGATGCGCAAATTGATGAGCATAACTGTAAACTGAATATCTTGAGAGCATCGTTTTCGCAGGTGTACAAAAAACAATTCACAACAATAGGAGATTTGTGTCTAACCTATCTGACAAAGCAAGGCAAAAAAGATGTAAAGGATCATATTTATCGGAAAGTTGAAAAACTGATTGCAAACATCAGTTCAGATGAGAAGCTGCATAGCCAGTTGGAGAATAAAATTAATGCGGAACTTGATAATATAATACTTCATTTAAGGGGAGATTTGCCTAAACTGTCAAATGATGATATGAGATTCATTTGCTATTGCATTATAGGCTTTGATGCCACTCTGATATCAGTTATTCTCAATTTTTCAATGGAAAACGTGTATACCAAGAAATCCAGATTAAAGGCAAAAATCAATGCCCTTAATTCTCCATATAAAGAAAACTATTTGATGTATATCCAGTAAGTGGCGCTAAATTTTGTGATGATGTTTTGCCGGTGTAAGATTTTTTTTCTTACACCTTTTTTAGTGCGGTTGTAATATTCACAAAATGAGTAGGTTATAAAATGCGCATTTTGTAGAAATTCTATTTTTCATCTTTCAGCCCTGTAATTTTGTGAAACCAATATTTCAAAAAATTACATTATGAAAAGATTTTATTTTTTGCTGGTGGCATTTTTTGTATGTCACCTTCACGCAGGGGCTTCTTCTGTAATGGAAATAGAAAATCTAGGTAGGATAAAGGAGCTAATAAACAATGGTGTTGTGGCAAAGATTGATGGGAAGACGCAATTTGATGCAGAATTAACAGAACGATATAATGAGATGTTAGGTATTTCTTTTAGCTCTTTAGAGGAAGCTTTCTGCACTGTTTTTGCTGCAGACTGGTTGTGACATGAGTTTACATGCGCCAGCAGATAACGGATTTACCTTGGAGCAGGCCAAATATTTTCATATGGAGCATGCAACAGATTAAATAAATTGATGCCATCAATCGGAAAACGCACCTGGATTTTCAGGCATAAAGCAGGCTTGTAAGAAAAATTTC
>JAZRDC010000096.1:0-2237 GCA_045660065.1 Clostridia bacterium | reverse complement strand
GCCAGAGGTTTGTCGATTTTACTTTTTACCTTTTCACTCTTCACTTTTCACTATTCTCTTTTTGTCGATTTTTAGCAAGTAATAAGTAATAGTGAAGAAGTATTCTGCAAGGCTTTGCCTTGTTATTTAATTTACAGAAAGTATAATAAATGTGAAAGGTGGGTTTATTATAGACCGAGAGTCCTTTAATTATAAAATCAAAAGAATTTGCACTTGCTGTTATAAAAGTGTGCAAAGAATTAAGAAATGCAAAGTGTGAAAGTGCTTTAATAAATCAGTTTTTGCGTTCAGGAACAAGTATTGGTGCAAATATTAGAGAGGCTTTTTATGCACACGGAAAAGCCGATTTTGTTGCAAAACTTCAAATTGCACTAAAAGAGTGTTCTGAAAGTGAATATTGGATTGAACTGCTAATTGAAAGCGGATATTATAATGATAAAGAATTACTTGACAAATGTGTTGAAATAAAACGAATTCTTATCGCCTCAATCAACACCGCAAAGGAGAATAATAAATGACTAAGAAAAACCGAATAGAATATTTAGTTTGCACTTTAAGTGTTGTGGTTACCGGATTTATTATATATGGTCTTATTGCAAGTCAACAACCACTTATAAATGAAAGCAAATTGCAATCTTTTGTACTTTTTGGTTGTTTGGGCGGTTTTGGATTTAGCACCATAGTTTCAACAATTATCCTCTCGGTTGGTTTTTTTAGAAAACGAGGATTAGTTTTTAAAATAATCGCATCTGTTTTGTGGCCTATAACATTTGGAATATGTGTATATGTTGGTATACTTTCCTATATTCCTTATCAAATATATAACATTGTGAAAATTATAAAATTGACACGTGCGGAACGCGAATCAGCAAATTATAAAAATATGTAGGGGTTCGAACACATAGGCTAAAATTTGAAAATACTTCGGATTTGTGCTACCCTTCCAAAAATAAGACGGCCTTTAGGCTGTATATCATCACGCGTAGCGTGTATTAAAATTTTTCTCAATGATGATATACACGGCTTCGCCGTGATTTTATGAATATGAAACCAAAAATCACCCAAAATAGTTTTGGGTGATTTTTTTATGTGTACAGCAGTGACCTATAAAACAAAGGATTTTTATTTCGGCAGAACGTTGGATTATGACTTTTCTTATGTAGAGGAAGTAACGGTGACACCGAGACACTTTCCTCTGAAATTTCGTTTCGGGGAAGAATGGCGGCAACACTATGCCTTAATCGGTATGGCGTATGTATCGGACGGGTATCCTCTATATTATGATGCCGCCAATGAGAAAGGGCTTTGTATGGCAGGGCTCAATTTTTTGGGCAACGCCTTTTATAATAAACCTATAGAAAACGGAGAGAATGTTGCACAGTTTGAGCTGATTCCTTATATTCTTTCAAGGTGTGAAAATGCAAATCAGGCAAGGATGCTTCTTAGTAGAATAAACATTACCGACACACCCTTTAGTGATGAACTGCCTCCCGCTTCTCTTCACTGGATAATTGCTGATAAAAATGATTGCATAACAGTGGAATCGGTTAAAGATGGACTTAAAATTTATGAAAACAAGGTGGGAGTGCTGACAAACAATCCGCCCTTTAATGAGCAGGTGTTTAATCTTAATAATTATATGCATTTGTCCCCTGGACAGCCGAAAAATACATTCTCTGAAAAACTCAAATTAGAGTATTACAGCCGAGGTATGGGCGCACTGGGACTGCCGGGAGATCTTTCATCACAGTCTCGCTTTGTAAGAGCCGCCTTTTATAAATTTAATTCCCTGTCGGGGGAAAGTGAGGAAGAAAGTGTGAGCCAGTTTTTTCATATTACCGACAGTGTAAATCAGCTTCGGGGCTGCTGTGAAGTTGGTAGAGATAAATATGAAATAACCATTTATTCCTCTTGCATAAATGCAGACAAAGGAATTTATTATTATACCACCTATGAAAACAGAGGAATTTCGGCGGTGGATATGAATAAAGAAAATCTTGAAGGTGAAACGCTTTTTCGGTATCCACTTGAAACAAAGCAAAAAATAAACAGGCAAAACTGAGTTTGCCTGTTTAAATAATTACTTATTGATTTTTGCGAGAATCATATTAGCGCAATCTATCTGATTGGGAATGTTGCCCTGCTCGTCTCTTATTCTCCAGATGTCAGGAGTGATTTCGTCAGCAACGAAAATCTTGCCGCTCTCATCGTAACCAACCTCAATTTTGAAGTCGATA
>JAZRDC010000095.1:0-3396 GCA_045660065.1 Clostridia bacterium | reverse complement strand
TAGAGGTTAAATAATATGATATTAACAGATTATTTCAGAAGTAAAAAAGACTTAACGTGGGATTTGGCAAAGCAATGCGGAGTAGAGCACGGTGTTATAAGACTTCCTGAAACCGATGATTTTGATTTGACAAATAAATCCCATTGGCAGACGGTTTATGATGGGTTTATAAACTACGGCATCAAACCATTGATTATCGAGCCTATGCCAAACGAAATTCACGACCATATTAAAGCAGGGGACGAAAAACGTGATGAGTCAATCGAAAAAGCAATAAAAATGCTTCCCATAATGAGAAGTTTTGGGATTGACACTATCTGCTTTAACTGGATGGCGCACATTGGTTGGCATAGAACAAAATCGGATATTATAGAGCGTGGCGGTGCTTTAGTTACAGGATTTGATATGAAAGATTTTAAGCCGATTGATGCTAAAATTTCAGAAAAAGAACTGTGGGACAACTACGAATATTTCTTAAAAGCGATTATACCCGAAGCGGAAAAATATGAAATAAAATTAGCACTTCATCCGGACGATCCGCCGGTAAAAAAATTAGGCGATGTGTCAAGAATAATGATTTCTGCTGAAAATATAAAAAAAGCGATTTATGATATAGTCCCAAGCGAAATGCTTGGAATTACAATGTGTCAGGCAACTTATTATATAATGGGTGAAGATTTGGACAAAGTTATAACAGATTTTGCGGAAAAAATATTCTTTATTCATTTCAGAAACACTGTCGGGAATATAGATTCATATCGTGAAACATTCCACGATAACGGTGCTCTTGATATGGCGCATTTAATCAGACTCTATCAGAAACTTGGTATAAATGTTCCTGTAAGAGTGGATCACGTTCCGACTTTGGTTGGAGAAGATACTGAAGTAGCAGGTTATGCGGCACTTGGCAGACTTTTTGCGATAGGTTATTTAAAAGGTTTGCTTGAAAAATAAAGGAGAAATAAAAATGAATTTTAATGTAAGAGAAGAAATTATTGCACTTACCCCACAGTGGAAAGGTGAAAGACTTCCTGACGGAAGACCGAAAGTAGACGAAAAATATTTAAAAGCACTTAAAACACTTACTTTAGAAGAAGTTTGGAAACCGATTTTTGTAAAAGGCTACGAAAGTCAGTTTGAAGGCAGATTTCAGACACTTCACGATGACGGGAGAAAGTTAATTGGACGAGCAGTAACCGCAACATATTGTCCATATCGTCCTGATTATGACGAGGTTGTAAAAGACATCGGAAGAAGTGAGGGCAGAACAGGTACATATAATCAGTGGGTTATTGACAGCCTTGGTGAATATGATGTTCCTGTAATTGATATGTACGATAAGATTTACAAGGGTACATTTTTAGGTGGTAATCTTACAACTGCAATTAAAAACAAAACCAAAAATGAAAATGGCGGTGCAGTAGTGTGGGGCGGTGTAAGAGATACCGAGCAGATGAAAAAGATTGAAGATACACAGGTGTATTTCAGAGGGATTGACCCTACACCAATCCGTGATTTTATTATGACAGGCTTTAACACAGTTACAAGAATAGGCAACGCAGTATGCCTTCCGGGCGACGTTGTATTCGGTGCAGGTGGCGGAGTTTTGTTTATCCCAAGCCATTTGGTTGAAGAAGTGGTTGGCGGTGCGGCAAAAACTCAGGTTAAAGACCTTTTTGGATTTGAAATGATTACCTTAAACAAATTCACAACTGCCCAGATTGACAAAAATACATGGACAAAAGACATGCTTGATCTTTTGATGGAATTCATCGAAACTGACGATAGAGCAGCAGAATACAGAGGTCTTGACTGGTCCCATGAATATGACCTTGCAATCAACGGCGACCCTAATGACACACAAAGTGCGCTGTAATATTGTAAATTTTGAAAAATGAATATTGTGGATATGACGGGTAGCGCTCTTACACTGCCAAAAAATAAAGAGTACCGAAGGGGGTACTCTTTTATTTTTTTGATAGAATCAGAAAGAACTTAAGGCACGCGGAGCGTGAACGAGCACGAATTCTGAGCGCTGCCGGTGGCACGTCGAAGCAAAGTTCACTTTGCTCCGTTTTTTATAAAAAACATCCGACTTGTATCATTGGAAGAAACCATAGATACCACATCATCCACGGGCAGACTGTTAATTTTTAAATGTATTTCTGTACTCGGTTGGTGTCACACTTGCGTGTTTTTTAAAAGCTCTTACAAAATATGAAGAATTGGTTATTCCAACCTCCTCTGAAATTTCTCCCACGCTTTTTTTCGTTCCCAAAAGCAAACTCATCGCTTTATGCATTCTTATATTGTTAAGATATGCAAGGGGCGGTAGTCCGAAATTTTCTCTGAATTTTTTAACAAAATATGTGGGGCTCATATGAACAAGATTTGCAAGCTCTTCAAGCATTATCTGTTTTGCAAGATTTTGTGTCATATATTCCAGAACCGGCTTAAAAGACAGATAATCACTGCTTGTCTGATGCTGTCGTGCCTCTGCGTAAAGCTTGATAATATTTATAATATCTGCACACCAACCCACGTTATATAGCCAGTCTTTAAACATTTCCTTCTGCTTTGCATTCTCAAAAAGTTGTCTTAAATACTCCTGATCCTTGATATCTACAACGAAATTTTGTTCAGTAAGTCCCAATGCCTCCATAAGATTTTCATTATCGTTTGCAATAGCTTCAAAGCCTAATTCATACATCGAAAAACTTTCAGACACCTGAGTATACATACGCATTTTGCCTTTTGGCAAGTACGCAAGCTGACCTTTTCTTACAATATAATTCTGCGAATCTATATTTAAAAAACACTTGCCTTCAAGCACCCAAAAAAACACATCGTTTTCTCCGATGTGACCTATGCGGTCGCCCTTCCACAAAATCGGAGGTACATTAAAGCGAACATCTACGGGTCTTATATTCAATTTTTTCAATTCGGGTAGCTGTTTTTGCATAATTTTGTTCCATTTAATATAATTTTGTGTTAACAAGGCTTGCTATCGCTTTTTAAATAGCCATTTGCCTATTTGTGAAAAAAGATAATTTTGTTACAAATAACATAATTTTTTCTATTTACATTTAAATAATATCATATTATAATTAGATTGTCAATCATTAAAATTCAAGGAGATTACCTTGATGAAAAATATATTCAGGTAGGATGCGGTGCAAGAGGTATTCTTGCACTCTCAAAACAGTTAGTTAAAGACTACAAGGGATGCGCTAAGATTTGCGGCATATATGACTTGTACTGCTTAATGTGGATGACGAAGTTTTACCCGAAGTATATTAATGATTTAGACGTATTGCTTTCTTGAAAAAATTGAGTAAAATGTAAATGTGTCGTGTTTAAGGTATTGTATACTTAGTATACCTGCGACGATACTCA
>JAZRDC010000094.1:0-1742 GCA_045660065.1 Clostridia bacterium | reverse complement strand
CGATTGCACGAAGAGGAACTAATGTTCTTCCGCCAACTTCTCTTGCAGGAACCTGCAACTGAACAGGGTTGCTGTTAACGAACACAACATTGTTGTCAATCTGCAATACAATGATAAGGTCACCTTTTCTTGAAATAACTGTTCTTGTTGCATCATCGTAATCAACTGTTGCACCAAGTGTTTCAAAAATCTTTCTTACAGGAACCAATGTTCTTCCTTCTTCTGTAACAGGTTTCTGATCGAATTCAAGCTGAGTACCATCTAAAGTAACTTTGATATCCAAACTTGTGTCAAACACTGGTGCAGCAAATGCTACAACACCGAGGCACATAACAAGTGCCAATGTTAATGCGATAATCTTTTTCATAGGTTACATCTCCTTTAAAGTTTATATAATTATAATACCTTATTTTGTGAAATTTGTCAACCTTTTATGGTATTTAAAATTTCTTCAATGTTTTTGAAAACAAATGTTGGTTTTGCGTCAGATGTTTTTATGTCTTCCTCAGTACCTTCACCGCTTAAAACAAAGATTGATGTAATTCCCGCATTTACTCCGCAGGCGATGTCTGTGTAGAGTCTGTCGCCGATTACTGCGGTTTGCTCTTTTGTAAAGCCTGTTTTTTCCATTGAAAGATTTGCCATATCAGGCTGTGGCTTTCCGATAAAGTATGGCATTTTTTTGGTTGCGTTGAAAATCATCTGTGCAACAGAGCCGCAATCGGGAACATAGCCGTACCAGGTTGGGCAAACCCAGTCAGGGTTTGTGGCAACATAGGCAACATCTTCTCTTAAAATAATGCAGATGTCTTCTAAATCTTTAAATTTAAGTTCTGTGTTAAAGCCTGTTAAAACGCAGTCAATACCTTCTTCTACATCTTCTACGATTGGCAAGTCCGCTTCTCTTAACTGCTCTTTAAAAGATTTTGTTCCACTTGCGTAAATTTTTTTGTAATTTTTGTTTTTAAGATAGGCAATTGTTGCATCTACTGATGTTACGAAGTCTTCTTTTGTGGCAGAAATTCCGAGACTGCCTAATTTTTCGATATATTTATCTACACTTTTTGATGAATTGTTGGTCATAAAAATATATTTTCCGCCAATTTCTTTTATGTAGTCCAAAAATTCCAAAACCCCGTCAAAAAGGTCGTTGTCGATGTAGATTGTGCCGTCCATATCAAGCAGAAATAATTTTAATTCTTTTAAATCTTTCATTATTTTTTCTCCAAAATGTTTGTTGTAATAAAGTCTACGCCCAAAGTTGCAAGTTCTTCGGCTCTTGCCTTGTCGTTAACTGTCCAGCAGTTGATTTTGAGTGAGTTTTTGTGGATTTTATCCACAACCTCTTTTGTTACTGCATTGTGGGCAATATCAAGGTCTATATTGTTTTCAACAAGTTTTGTCAAAAGTTCGTCTGTAAATTCACGGCAAAGGAACTGAACCTGCCAGTCAGGGCTTTTCCATTTTCTTATATGTTCGCAGTTGCCCCAGTCAAATGAAATGATAATTGTATTTTCTCGCATATCAAAGGTGTCGATTATTGCCAAAACTTCGTCTAAATGTCTCGGAAGCATTGGATTTTTGATTTCCAAAACCGCTACCTTTTCATATTTTTTGCAAATTCTTATGTATTCATTAAGTTCAGGAATTGTAAGGTCTGAACGGGTAAGATTGTCTTTATCACTTGCTTTAACCCAGTTGACATCTGCGTAATTTGCGTCTTCAATGTTGATTGATTTTCC
>JAZRDC010000093.1:0-14511 GCA_045660065.1 Clostridia bacterium | reverse complement strand
CACATATCCCATGTGCCTCTTTTTTCTTCCTTTGTTTTAGATGGGGAGAATGGGTTTAACTTCTTAAAATAAAGTGTTGCAATTGCAAGTATTGCACCAAGTTGGATAACATACAAAAATACATCTGTTGTTAAAAATCCTTCAGTTGTATTTGTAAGTTCGTTAAATAAAATCATATGTCCTGTGCTTGAAATTGGAAGCCATTCTGTAATACCTTCAATAATTCCAAGCAAAACTGCTTTAATAAATTCCATATTTAAAACCTCCTTTTTAAAGTATATCAAAGTTTAGACTAAAAAACAACTGAATTTATATAAAAAAGTTACACACATTTAAAGTGTGCAACTTTTTTAATAGAGTATTTACAGAATATTATGCTTTTTAAGGTAACTTTCAGTAATCCATGCAATGTGATTAACTTTTTCTCCGGCAATAGTTTCATAACAGATGTGATATCCTTTTGAGTTGCCCCCGTCGTAGTAATAATCTGTTACATTGTCAACAATGAACTTGATTTTTTCAGGGTCTGTGATTGTGTGTTCAACTGTATCATCAGTAGTGTTTTTAAGTTCAATTTTTTTGAAAAATTCATAATCAGGTTTTACAACAAATTCATCTTCTAAAAGTTTTACTGTGTTTGTATATTCTTTAAATACCGCCACATCACCGCCCGGGATATTGATAAACGCATAAGCTTCTGTGAAATCAATATCTTCTGCTTTTGTGTTATAAAGGTCATAATTAAATGTTTCAACAAGTTTATTTAAAATATCTTTGTTGTCAACATCTTTTCTTCCATAGAAAGCATTTTTGTTGACGTAGAAGCGGTAACGCAAATCGGTGTCAAATCGGTCAAAAGCATCTTCTTTGATTTTGAGCGCTTCTTTGTAATCGTTGTTGTTATAAACTGATCTTAAAAATTCTGTTATGTCTTCAATGCTTAAATTGTCTGTGCGTCTTATGAAAATTGAGTTATCAGGAGTCAATCTGAATTGTCTGCCGTATCTTGGCAGTTTTTGCTCACCTTTGGCAAAAAGGTCGCAGGCTGCTTTAATGCTTTCAGGTTCTGTTAAAACTATTTCGGCATCGTTGTTCCAATATGAACTTGCAGAGTCGATTTTTGTAATTGTAACTTTGTTTAATTTTTCAGGATTCGGCATTTTTTCTTCTAAGTTTAAACTATCAAATACAGGAATTGATGCAACCAGCGAAATTATAACCAAAAAGATTACAAACCCTTTCATATTTTTGAACATAGCCTTAGGTGATTTTTCAAAAATCATCTGAATTATGGCATAGCCTACAAATCCGAAAACAATGTAGCCGATGTAGGCAACTTCGTTGTTGCCTCTGTTAACTGCGGCAAGTAAAAGACCAAAACCTGCAGAACATAAGAATGTAATAAAATACTTTAATATGCCTGTTATTGATGAATACGCAAAGAAGTTATTTACTTTTTCTGCTCTTCTTTTTAAGTATGCGAAATATCCAAGTCCTGACAAAACAATACACTCGGCAATTGCAATAATTGAAGTTATTGTGAAGTTTATATTACTTCCGTGGAACACCGTTGCAAATGGCGGGAAGATGTAAAAAGCATTTAGTTTGTAGTCAATCATGTATGACTTGAACATTGTGTTTACAGTCTCTGACAAAATAAATACCACAGAGGGATACACCAAAATCATAGCACCCATTATAATAAGTTGTGCGAAAATGTTGCATGAAAGTGAAGCGGCAAATGTGCAAAGTGAGTAAATTAAAATGTAGGTAAGTGCCACAAACAACCAGTTTTGAGTGTACCACCAGAAATTCACTCCGCCTAAAAGTTCGCTATGGCTTAAAAATACAAATGCATTTATTATGTAGCAAAGCACAACAGGGATTAACAATGAAACAATTCCTGAAAGGTATCTTGCAAAAAACATTGTGCTTTTCTTATATGGAAGTGAACCGTAAAAAATTGAAGAACGAGAGTTAAACAAATAAGAAAAACTCATTGTTGCAAAAGCCGAGAGGCACATAACCATCATAGCAAAAGCAGAAAATCCCGAAATATAATATGTGTATTCTGAACGCATATTTATAAGTACGTGAGAATATTCTTTGATTCTTTCGGCAAGATCAACAATTGAAAGTTGCGCAGGAAGAATTGTAGCTAAGAGAAGAAGGATAATATGCATTATCATAATGTGCTTGTTTTGTTTAAGACTTTCTTTGAAAAGTTTTAAACTATAGGAGAATTTTAGAGAAGTCATATCCGTTTGCCTCCATTTCGTAAATAAATATATCTTCAAGATTAAGGGGTAACACATCAAGGATTAGTGGTTTAAGTTCAGAAAGTTTTGCCTTAACCTGCTCCTTGTTTCCGCGGACTACCAATTCTGTTACACTGCCACGGTTTTGCTTTGAAATAATTTCAAAACCTTCAAAAATACTGTCATCGGCAGGGGAGTCAAAAACAACCTGAAATTTGTTTACAACTTCTTTAATATCTTCAATGCTTCTTTCAAGAACAATCTTTTTGTTGTGAAGAATTCCAATAACATCGCAAAGATTTTCAATTTCTCTTAAATTGTGGGAAGAAATAATAACTGTCATATTATTTTTTTCAACTTCAGAAATTATAATTCTTTTAACAAGTTGTTTGATTACGGGGTCAAGACCGTCAAAACACTCGTCGCAAAGCATAAGTTTCGGACTTTGAGCGAGAGCAAAAATTATAGCCGCCTGACGCTTCATACCTTTAGAAAAAGTAGTCATTTTCTTACCTGAGTCAAGAGGGAAATATTCTTTGATTTCCTTGTACTTTTCCATTGTAAAAGACTGGTATACCTGATTTAAATATTTTGCCATTTCGTCCATAGTGTATGAATTAAAGAAAAACGGATCGTCAGATACATAAGCGATTTTATCTTTTAATACAGGATTTTCGTATGTAGGAAAACCGTCAATTAAAACCGTACCTGAATGTGGCTTGAAAATTCCGTCAATTATATTTAAAAGTGTAGATTTCCCCGCACCATTTGAACCGATAAGACCATAAATGCTGCCTTCTTTGATTTCAGAACAAAGATTTTCAAGAATGGTTTCTTTTTCGTAGGCGTGGGTTATATTTTTTATTTCAATCATTTGTTTCCCTCCTCATATAATTTTTCAATTTCGGCTTTAATGTCAGAAAGACCAAGTCCAAGATTTTTAAGTTCAAGGATTTTTGGTGCGATATCATCAAAAATATCTTTTTGTGCCATTTTTTTCAAGCCGTCGGCATCAATTGCAACAAAGCGTCCTTTGCCACTTACAGAATATGTGATGCCCTGCTGTTCTAAAAAAGCATATGCCTTCTGAACGGTGTTTGGGTTTATTGCAAGATCTAAAGCCAACTCTCTTACCGATGGCAGGGGAGAATCTTTTTGTAATACTCCCGTTATTACAAGTCTTTTAATGCTTTTTGACAACTGCTCGTGAATAGCCTCAGTTCCTTCCAATGTAATTCCAAACATATAATCGCCTCCTTTCTACGGTGTACTATATCGTTGTAGTACACCTTGATTGTATATTAAAAACCAAACTTTGTCAATAGTTTTTTAAGAAAAATTTTAAAATAAAAAATTCTCCCTCTTTGAGGGAGAAAAAGTTATATTGTTTTAGCACTTTTTTTCCAATGCCCCGAAAAATAGAACACAAGACCAATCCAGAACGGCGTAAATCCTGCCAATGCATCGCCAAGCCAGAATCCGAAATGTTTCATATCAAGTACAATGCCGAAAAGCACTGCAAGACCGATCCTTAAAACAATACCGTCCAAAATCGCAGTTGCAAAATTTATTTTATAGTTTCCGCTGCCATTGATAAGAGCATTCATAATAGATCTCATTGCACTTCCGAAGAACAAAAGTATGGCAATGGGGACATAATCTTTTGCAATAGCAAGAACATCTGTGTCGCCATTTTCTGTGAAAATTCCAAAAATCTCTTCAGGGAAGAAGAACATTAAAACCGAGAATATAATTGCAACGGTAAATGTTATAGAACCGATGTTCGTCATAATCTTTTTAACTCTGTCAAATTTTCCTGCGGCAATGTTCTGGCCTACCATTGTTGAACCTGCGTTGTTCATTGCCATTGAAATCAGGTTAGTAACACTTGCAATTTTGTTTGCAATTCCTGCAAATGCCGAAACTGCAACGCCGTACGAATTAATCCAGGAGTTAACAAAAAGTTTTGAAATCTGAATAGATGCGTTTTTGATAGCCATAGGAATTCCAAGTTTTACAAGTGATGTAAGCATTTCTTTGTCCCACTTTAAAAAAGCAGATATATTTATGTTAAGTTCAAAACTTGTTCTGTTTTTAACAAGGAATATAGTGCAGCAAATAAAACTTACCGCCTGACTTATAACAGTAGCAAGTGCCGCACCACCAGCACCGAGGTGGAGAAATACAACAAAAATAACATCTAAAATAAGATTTAAAATTGCCGCAATACTTATGAAAATAAAGGGGTGTTTTGAATCACCCATACCGCGAAGTATTGCACTTACTGTGTTGTAGCCGTATATAAACACAAGACCTGACATACATATAGCGGAGTACATAAAAGCGCCATAAAATGCCTCAGCGGGAGTATTCATAAGTTTTAAAAGTGTGTTTTGAAAGGATAGCCCCAAAACACTTAAAACAACTGCGCAAACAAACAAAAATCCACTCATTGTTCCGACAAATCTGCCGATGTTTTCTCTTTTCTGCGCACCTATGTATTTTGCAATTATAACCTGACCTGCCGAGGCAAATCCCATTGCAATAAAAGTAAGCAGATTTGAAATATCACCGCCTACCGAAACTGCAGAAAGTCCCGATTTGCCCAAAACGTTTCCCACAACAATCATATCAACCATATTGTATACTACTTGCAAAAGATTTGATAAAAATAGTGGCCATGCAAAAACAATTAGTTGTTTTGAAATATTCCCTTGGGTAAAATCCTTGATTTGTGTACTACTCATTTTAAAACCTGATTTCTGTATAAATATTACCGGAATATTTTATCACTTTTTGTTATAAATTTCAATTAAAAAATTACAAAAATTAAAAGTGATGTGCTTAAAATGCCGAAAAATACAAATACTTTTTCAACTAAAGGTGCAAAACCAAAGGAAAGCATAATCATAGAAACTATAAACAATATAATATTGGAATATACGGGTTTTAGTTTTACCGATTTTATAAATCCAAACCCGCTTGAAACTGCAGTGGTAAGCATTGCAAGTATTAAAACTATTGAATAAAATATTCCAAGTCCTGAATTTTTTGCCGCAGTAAGCATTGGCATTTCGCCATAGTCCATAGGGGTTATTAGATTTACAATAAGCATTAAAAGTGTTAAAATCAGCCCTGAAATTACTGAAACAAATCCTGCCTCTTTTTTATTTTTTATATAAATTCCAAAACTGCACAAAACGGGAAGGCAGGATAGCATATTGTATGCCACATAGTAAGTTGTTTTAAGTGCCTGATTTGCAAAAACGGGAATTGAACGGGCGCCTGTTATTATCATGCCCACTATGATAATTGGAGTTGAAATAATATTTACAATTTCAATGCCTTTTAAATCACATATAAAAATTATGAAGCAAAAAAACGCAAAAACCAATCCTCCGAAAGGAATGTTGTAATTTTCAAAAACGGTGTTTACGCCCGATACCATTATTCCGTAAGATGCGCAACAAAACAAGGAGGACATAAGTGCAAAAAAGGGTGCAAAGATATATGTTTTTTCTTGTAAATAATGATTGTAAGAATTGATTTCATATTTATTTATATCTGTAAAAACCCTGTAAGATACAAGCATAAATAAAAATCCTGCCAGCGGAATTCCAAAGCCGGTAGAGTCAAGTCCGAAAAAAACAGCAATTTCTGTACCTGACGCAAAACCTGCGCCCACAACGGCGCCTATATAAATAAAAATAGGAATAAAAAGTTTAAGCATTAAAAAATCTCCTTAATAAATTTTGTATAATTTTATTCAAATTATCGGTTTGTTAGCACTAAAATGCATAAAAATGTACAAAAAATGAGAAAATATACATTTTTTACAAAAAAATTTGCATATTTTTCTAAAAAACACTTGACTTTTATGCAAAATGGGTGTATACTCTATAAAAAAATTAAAGAAAGCAGGAAATTTAAAATGAAACAGTACAAAAAAGTATTACTCGCATATTCAGGCGGATTGGATACATCAATCATTATTCCGTGGCTCAAAGAAAACTACGGTTGCGAAGTTATCGCAGTTGCGGCAGACGTTGGTCAGGAATCAGAACTTGAAGGCTTGGAAGAAAAAGCGATCAAAACAGGTGCAAGTAAACTTTACATAGAAGATTTAACAAAAGAATTCGTTGAAGACTTCATCTGGCCTACACTTAAAGCAGGTGCAAAATACGAAGGAACATACCTTTTAGGTACATCATTTGCTCGTCCTTTGATTGCAAAAAGATTAGTTGAAATCGCAAAAGCAGAAGGTTGCGAAGCAATTGCTCACGGCTGCACAGGTAAAGGTAATGACCAGGTTCGTTTTGAACTTACAATCAAGGCATTTGCTCCTGATATGGGAATCATCGCTCCTTGGAGAACATGGGATTTAAAATCTCGTGAAGATGAAATCAAATACGCAGAAGAAAGAAATATTCCTCTTAAAATTACAAGAGAAACAAATTATTCAAAAGATAAAAATCTCTGGCACTTATCACACGAAGGTTTGGATTTGGAAAGCCCTAAAAACGAACCAATGTATGATAAAATCTTAGAACTCGGTGTTTCACCTGAAGCTGCACCAGATGTTCCTGAATATGTAACAATTTCATTTGAAAAAGGTATCCCTGTTAAACTTAACGGTGAAGCAATGGATGGCGTTTCAATGATTAAAGAACTTAACAAAATCGGTGGAAGAAACGGTATCGGTATTATTGATATTGTTGAAAACCGTTTGGTTGGTATGAAATCAAGAGGCGTTTACGAAACTCCGGGTGGAACAATTCTTTACCACGCTCACTCAGTTTTAGAAACACTTTGCCTTGATAAAGAAACAATGCACTTTAAAGAAATGGTTTCACAGAAAATGGCAGACATCGTATACAACGGTCAGTGGTACACACCTCTTCGTGAAGCAATCGGCGCATTTGTTGATTCAACACAGGAAACTGTTACAGGTGATGTAAAATTAAAACTTTACAAAGGTAACATCATCAATTCATCATTAGAAAGCCCATATTCACTTTACGATGAAGTTACTGCTTCATTTGATGAAGACGAAGATTACGATCAGATGGATTCACAGGGCTTTATCAACCTCTTTGGTCTTCCAATCAAGGTTCAGGCAAAACTCAATCAGAAATTAGGAAAATTAGACTAATATTATTAGCACTGCTCCTATATGGGGCAGTGCAATAACTTTTAAAAGGAGATAAATTATGAAGTTATGGGCAGGGCGTTTTTCAAAAGACACCGATAACAGAGTAAACAGTTTTAATTCTTCTTTATCATTTGACTCAAGAATGTATAAAAATGATATTGAGGGAAGTATGGCTCACGCAAAAATGCTTGGAGCAACAGGTATCATAAGCGGGGAAGATGTTGAAAAAATTATAGAAGGCTTAACAGGAATCTTAGCAGATATCGAAAATGGCAAACTTACATTTGATAATGACGCAGAAGATATTCATATGTTTATTGAATCAGAACTTACCCAACGAATTGGCGATGCAGGTAAAAGACTTCACACTGCAAGAAGCAGAAACGATCAGGTTGCGCTTGATATAAGACTTTATTTGGCAGAAGAAACAGAGCAACTTTTAGGTCTGGTTAATGAACTTATTGACACATTAATTGAAAAAGCAGAAAACTATAAATCTGTTGTAATGCCAGGGTATACTCATCTTCAGAGAGCACAGCCTATTACATTCGGGCATCATTTAATGGCGTATGTTCAGATGCTTTTAAGAGATACAGAAAGATTTTCTCAGTGCTTGGAGAGAATTAAATTCCTTCCTTTGGGAAGTTGTGCACTAGCAGGAACAACATACCCTATAAACAGACAAATGGTTAACGATACATTAGGTTTTAACGGCGTTTGTCAGAATAGTTTAGACGGCGTGTCAGACCGTGATTTTTGTATTGAACTTGCATCTTGTATTTCAATCACAATGATGCACCTTTCAAGATTTTCTGAAGAAATTATCCTGTGGTGCAGTTCAGAGTTTAAATTTATTGAATTAGACGATGCATTTTCAACAGGTTCATCAATAATGCCACAAAAGAAAAATCCTGATGTAACTGAATTAATCCGTGGTAAAACAGGAAGAGTGTATGGTGATTTAATAACACTTCTTACAATGATGAAAGGATTGCCACTTGCATATAACAAAGATATGCAAGAAGATAAAGAAGCAATCTTTGACGCAGTAGACACATTAAAAGAATGTCTTATCACATTTATCCCGATGTTGGATACCGTAAGAGTTTTAGAAGACAATATGAGAAAAGCCGCATCAAAAGGGTTTATCAATGCAACAGATGTTGCAGATTACTTAACCAAAAAAGGCGTACCTTTCCGCGATGCATATAAAGTATCGGGAACATTAGTTGCATATTGCATCGAGCACAACACAGTTTTAGAAGATCTTTCTTTGGAAACATTTAAAGAATTCAATGAAAATTTTGGTGAAGATGTGTTTGAAGCGATAAGTCTTGAGACTTGCGTATCAAAAAGACTTTCAGAGGGCGGACCTGCTCCTGAATCAGTTTCGGTACAAATCCAAAGAGCAAAACAGAAAAGAAAATAATAAAAAAACCACCTGAAAAAGGGTGGTTTTTTAGTTAAATATTAAAAAAGTGTTAAATTTTAGGTAAAAATATTTTTTGTCATAACAAATTGAGAATTTGTATTTTTTGAAAATAAATGGCATAATATGGCGGTTTTAGTAAATGGTCATTTTATAATAAAATCAAAAACAATCAAAAAACCTTAAAAATAAAAGAAAACTGTAGAAAATGTGTGCTATATGCAGTAAAAACGACGGATTTTAACCAAATTACCCGTAAATGCGAAATTTTGTAAATTTATGGTAAGAGGATATACTATAAAAGTGTTAAGAGATTTTTAACTTTTATCAACGAAAGGGATTTGTTATGGAACATATTATTTCATGCACTATTGAAAATGTGGGTAAGTTTGAGTATTATTTAACAAAAACATCTGTGGAAAATATTTATACATATGGTGTGGCAGTTAAAAATGTCAATGAAAACTACACAGAAAAGGTTTTTGATATCTGGACAGAGAAAGAACCTGTTTTGAATTTTATAAATTTAATTGCCAAAAATCAGGTAACTTGTGTGCATTTAAGAGAACTTTGTGAGGAATTTGTTGAAGATTTGTATTCAATGTAACAGGTGAGCATACAATTTTCATATAAACTAAAAAACGGAGTGTGTTTGTATGAAATTATTGAAAATGATGATGCTTGTTTTTATTATATGTTTTCCTGCGGGGGTTTCAGCACTGGAAATTTCAGCATCAAAAGCGGTGCTTTTTGAACCTGTATCAGGCAGAGTTTTATTTGAGAAAAACAAAGATGAAAAAAGTGGTATGGCAAGTACCACAAAAATCGTAACCGCAATTACGGCGATAGAGCACGGTAATTTAAATGACGTTGTTACCGTAAGTAAAAAGGCGGCAGATGTGGAAGGCAGTTCAGTGTGGCTTGAAACAGGGGAAAAGCAAACTTTGGAAAATCTTTTGTATGGACTTATGCTTTCTTCGGGCAACGATGCGGCGATTGCCATAGCAGAACACATTTCAGGCTCAACTGAAAAATTTGCGCTTCTTATGAACGAAACCGCAAAAAAAGCGGGGGCAAAAAACTCGTCTTTCAAAAACCCTAACGGACTTGACGAAGACGGGCATTATACCACAGCATACGATTTGGCGAAAATATCGGCCTATGCAATGAGAAACGAAAAGTTTAAAGAAATTGTTTCAACAAAGTCAAAGACCATTCCCTGGGAAGGGCATGAGTGGGACAGAACCCTTAAAAACCACAACAAACTTTTGAATTTGTATCAGGGGGCCGATGGCATAAAAACAGGCTTTACCAAAAAGTGTGGAAGATGTTTAGTGTCATCTGCAACAAGAGGCGGTGTAAGACTTATTGCGGTAACATTAAATGCCCCCAACGACTGGGACGATCACACAAAAATGCTTGATTATGGCTTCGAAATTGTGGACAACAGATGCATTATAAAAGCAAATGAAACGGTAAAAAAAGCAATTGTTAAAAATGGCACAAAAAATTCTGTTTCACTTTTGGTTTTAAAAGATGTATATATCCCGGTTTTAAAAGATGACGTAGTTGATGTTAAATATAATCTTGCGTCTGAAATTGCAGCACCCATACAAAAAGGAACGACTCTTGGAATTGCGGAAGTTTTTCTTAATGGAAACAAGATAACAGAAACAGAACTTGTTGCAGAAGATGGTGTTGAAGAATTATATATTCCAACATTTTGGGACAATTTAAGACTTGTTTTTAAATTTATATTTAATTGACAGAGCGAGAAGTAAATGGTAAAATAATATCGGTGATTTTATTGAATTTATCAAAAGAAAATATTTTATCAAACCTTAATAATAATGACTTTTATTTGGTTGATGTTGTGGACTCTATTGCATCTACAAACGACGAAATGAAACAAAAAGCACAAAATGGTGCAAAAGAGGGAAGTGTTTTGGTTGCACTTTCACAAACAGGTGGAAGAGGCAGACTTGGAAGAAAGTTTTTTTCGCCGCAAAATACAGGTCTTTATATGAGCATAATTTTAAAACCTGACTTAAAACCTGAAGATGCAGTGCTGATTACAACTGCGGCGGCGGTTGCAACATCAAAAGCGATAGATGAAGTGTCGGGAAAAAATTCCAAAATCAAATGGGTAAATGATATTTATATAGACGGTAAAAAAGTCTGCGGAATTTTAACAGAGGCAGGTTTTAACAAAAACTTTGATAAACTTGATTATGTAATCCTTGGCATAGGAGTTAATGTGTATGCTCCCCAAGAAGGTTTTCCTGAAGATATTGTAAATATAGCAGATGCAGTTTTCTCTGAAGCTCAAAATGATATGAGAAGTTTGCTTTGTGCAAAAATACTTGATAACTTTTATTGCATTTATAAAAATCTTTCTTCAAAGGATTTTGTTGATGAGTACATAAACCGTTCCTGTGTAATCGGAAAGCAAATCAAAGTAATACAAAATGGCACAGAAGCTGACGCAAAATGTATAGGTATAGACAACAAATGCCGGCTTCTTGTTGAATATAAAGACGGAAATAAAGATTGCCTTTCCACAGGCGAGATAAGTATAAAAGTTTTTTGAGCTTAAAAGAGAAAGAGATGAACAAAGTAGGCAAGAAAATATCTTAAGAAAAAATAATTGAACGGAAGGTGCAAAAATTGAAAATATATTTTAAAGGTGAAAATACTTTTTATGAAGGACTTCAAAGGCTTCAGAAAATAATGAATTTTGAATTAGCTGATTGCGGTGTTGAACTTTTCAGCGTACAGAGTGACAAAGTTGGAGTAACATTGAAAAATGGAAAAGCCACAATATACTATAACTCCAAAAATCAGTTTTTCAGAGAGTTTGGTGTCTTTTTGCAAAATGCAAAAGATAAAGATGAGTTTGAAGTTTTCGAAAATACACCATTTAAAACTATTGGTATAATGATTGATGCATCCCGTTGTGCAGTGCCGAGAGTTTCAACAGTTTATGAAACATTGGATTATCTTGCACTTATGGGCTATAACATGGCAATGCTTTATACTGAAGATGTTATAGAGCTTGAAAATAGACCATATTTTGGATATATGCGCGGAAGATATACAAAAGAAGAATTAAAAGCTATGGATGATTATGCATATTCTTATGGTATAGAAATGATTCCTTGTATTGAATGTTATGGTCACATGGGGAAGTACCTTGTTTGGGGCGAAGCTGATGAAATCAAAGATACTGCAGAGGTTTTATTGGCAAGAGAAGAAAAAACTTTTGAGTTTTTAGATGAACTTATAGGAACGGTAAGCAGCTGCTTCAGATCAAGCAGAATCCATATAGGTATGGATGAAGCTTGGGATATGGGCAGAGGTAGATTTTTAAACAAAAACGGATATGTTGAGCCTATTGAAATATTTAATGAATATATGGACAGGCTTATCGGCATAACAAATAAATATAACCTTATTCCAATGATGTGGAGTGATATGTACTTCAGAACGGTTGGAGGAGGCTATTACAAATGGGATTTTGAATTTCCTGAAAGTCTTAAAAACAGTATTCCGAAAGAGGTTCAACTTGTTTTCTGGCATTACGGCGAACGTCCCGGTTGCGATAATGAAATGATAAAAAAACATTTAGAACTTAATCGTGATGTTATTTTCGCAGGAGGTTTGTGGAGTTGGTCAGGACACTATCCTGAACATAATCACGCATACGAATCCGCAAAGTTTTCCATAGATGCTTGTCGCAAAAACGGTGTTACCGAGATGATGACAACAATGTGGAAAGATGACAACGCAGAGTGCGATCATTTTGCGAATCTTTTCGGTCTTTCATTTAATGCGGAACTTTGCTATAATGAAAATCCCTCTGAAGAGACTCTGAAAGAACGTTTTGAATTTATAACAGGCGGAGATTATGATGCTTTTTACAATATGAGTAAATATCATAACCGCTTTGGTGAAGATGTGGAGTATGAAAGGTATAGTCTGCATTTTCTTGGAAAATCCCTTTTCTGGCAGGATGTTATGGAAGGAATGTTTGACACTCATCTGTTTGAAAAAACAATGAGCGACCATTATAAAGCCTGCGCTCAAAAAATGAAAGAGGTTACTGGGAAGTGGGATTATATTTATAAGTATTCAACTGTTATTTTTGAATATCTTTCATTGAAGGCAGAGTTCGGAGAAAAAGCAGTACCGGCATATAAAAACAACGACAAAGAAACCTTGATGTATTTAAGCAATGTTGTTTTGCCTCAGATGAATGAAAAAGCAAAACAAGTGCACAAACTTCATAAAGAAAAATGGTTTAAATTGTATAAAGTACTTGGGTGGTCAAATCTTGATATCAGATACGGAGGACTTTGTGCAAGAATTGAAACTGCAAAAATGATCATAGATCAGTATCTTGACGGTCAGATAGAACAAATTGAAGAATTTGAAGAACCAAGACTGCCTAAATGGATAAGCGGATTTTCAAAGTATCGTTCGATTGCTACACCTATTAACTTAATATAAATATAAAAGCGAGTGTAATCACTCGCTTTTATATTTTTTACTATAATTTTCTATGCATTTTTTTAAAACATACATGGCAACATCTTTGCCGTCAATGCGGTCTACTGCAGTGGTTGTGTGTTCCAAAGCTTTGTACACTTCAAAAAAGTGTGCCATTTCGTCAAAAATATGTTTTGGGAGCTGGGAAACATCGTTGTATCCGTTGTATGTGGGGTCTCCCGTTGCCACTGCTATGATTTTTTCGTCTGATGAATCATTGTCAATCATTGAAATAACGCCGATAGGGCGGCATGAAACAATTGACATCGGAAGTATTGTTTCGGAACACAAAACTAAAACATCCAACGGGTCATCGTCATCTGCGTAAGTTTTGGGGATAAATCCGTAATTTGCAGGATAGTGAGTAGAAGTGTGAAGTACACGATCTAATTTTAAATGCCCGGTTTCTTTGTCAAGTTCATATTTTGATTTGCTGTTTTTTGAAATTTCAATAACAGCATCAAATTCGTCTGGGGTTATTCTGCTTGGTGGCATATCGTGCCATAAATTCATACTTAAAACCTCTTTTCTTTTATTAAAAATTATTATTTACAAAAATTTATAATAATATTATTAGATAAATTTTCTCAAAAACCTTTATTTTTATTAAATTTTGTTGTATAATTATTTTGATATAATTTAATGTTTCAAAAAGAAACGGAAAGGTCGTTTAAAATGGGCAGAAGAGAGTCAAGAGAAAATGCTTTTAAAATTTTGTATCAGGCAGACATTCAGAAATGTAATGCAGTAGATTTGCTTAATGGTTTTTTTGAAGAAAACGAACTTCCTGAAAAAGACAAAAAATATATAGAAGAAATTGCAAAAGGCGTTGACGAGAACACAGAAGTTATCGACGAAACTTTGTCAAAAGCGTTAAAAAGCTGGACACTTAACAGAATTTCAAAAATTGATAAAGCGGCACTTCGTCTTGCACTTTATGAAATTATGTTTAAAGAAGATGTGCCTGACAGTATTGCAATATACGAAGCAGTTGAACTTGTTAAAAAATATAACGCAGAGTCTGCAGGTGGATTTGTAAATGGTACTTTAAGAGCTATTTCACGCAAGAAAGATGAAAACGGAGAACAAAGTGAAAACTAATACATTAACAGTTTCACAAGTTA
>JAZRDC010000092.1:0-17534 GCA_045660065.1 Clostridia bacterium | reverse complement strand
AATACCTGCCATACCTGAAAATGTAATAGAATTTCTCGAAAATATTGATAGCGAAAAACTGATTTCACAAGGCGCAGAACTTATAACATCAGGCTTTGGAAATGTTATGGATACAGTTTTAAAAGCCGCAACCTCTGTGGTATCCGGAACTGTAACAACGCTCCTTAGCATAATTTTTGCAATATATCTTCTTGTTGGTAAAGATACACTTATTGCAAAAGCAGATAAAGTGTTTAATCACTATGTGCCTGATAAATTCAGAAACAGGATTTATTATACTTTAAGAGTATTTAACGAAAACTTTCACAAATACATTGTAGGGCAATGTACAGAAGCGGTTATTTTAGGTGTGCTTTGCACATTGGGGATGATGCTTTTAAGACTACCATATGCCCCGATGATTGGCGCATTGATAGCATTTACTGCGCTCATCCCTGTTGCAGGCGCATATATCGGAGCGATTGTGGGTGCATTTATGATACTTATGGTATCACCTGTAAAAGCACTTGTATTTTTGGTGTTTTTAGTAATACTTCAGCAGTTGGAAGGAAATCTTATTTATCCTAAAGTTGTTGGTAATTCATTGGGACTTCCAAGTATTTTAGTTTTAGCCGCAGTTACAATCGGTGGCGGAATTGCAGGAATTTTCGGAATGCTTTTAGGCGTTCCCATAACCGCCGCAATTTACAGAATCGTTAAAGATGATATTAATAAATAAAAAGGAGTTGCTTTTATAAAGCAACTCCTTTTGCTATTTCCTTTTGAATATATTCACCTAATTTTTCGGCAGGATTTATTCCGCAAACCTTTGAAAGTCCGTTTATCATTGAATTTGAATTAACTTCCAGAAGATAATTTTTGCCATTCGATGTTACAATATCAATTCCGCAGAAATCAAGATTTAATGTTTTTGCAACTCTTTCTGCCAAATCCACAATATCTTTGTCAGGTTCAACTTTTCTGCAAGTTCCGCCAAGTTCAACATTGCTTCTGAAGTCGTTGTCGTTGTGGCGCTCCATTGCACAAACCACCTTGCCCCCGCAAACAAAAACTCTTGTGTCGGTGTTGTTGCATTCAATATATTCCTGGATTATAAATTGTCCTGAAATGTTTTTTGCGATGTTTAAAAGTTCATCTTTATCCTTTGCCATGTATACCTGCTGACCTAAAGAACCATAAGGAAGCTTGACTACTACAGGGAAAGAGTCAATTTTATCAAGATAACTGTAATTGGGATAACCTATGTTTGAAAATGTGAAAGGTGTGATATAAGTTTTAGGCATACTTATACCTTTAGCTGAAAGTGCGCTGTGAGTGTATGCCTTGTTATCACAAATTGCAATAGAAAGAGCAGAATTAAATACCCTTACACCTGAATTTTCCAAAATTTTTGCAAGACAGATATCTTTGTCAAGAAAAACTGCAAAATCAACATCTTTAAAGTGTTGTTTGTTGTTTTCAAGAACGGGCATAATATCTTCAGAAGATACCATTTTAAGCGACTTGCAAAAGGGGACTAACCCTTTTTGATATACTTCAATATTACTCAAATATGAGGCTGATTTGTAAAAAGAATTATAAACAATTATACCTTTCATTTAATTCTCCTTGGTTTTTATTTAAGATAATTATAATATCAACACTAAAAAAAAGCAATGTTTTATTTATAAAATTGACTTTTTTTTATAATTATGTTAAAATAAACTATTAAATATCAAAGCGAGGACAAAATATGTTTTTATCAGAATCACTTGGACTTAATGAAAACGGAAATCTTACTATCGGCGGTGTGGATACTGTCGAACTTGCAAATGAATATAAAACACCACTTTATGTTATGGATGAAGCGTTGATCAGAAAAAATTGCAGACTTTATCTTGATTCATTGAAAAAAGCCTGTGGAGAAGATGGCGGTCTTGCGCTTTACGCGTCAAAAGCCTTCAGTTGTGTGGCAGTGCTTAAAATTGCCGCAGAAGAAGGAATGGGGCTTGATGTTGTATCAGGTGGCGAACTTTACACTGCAAAAAAAGCGGGTTTCCCTATGGAGAAAATCTATTTTCATGGTAATAACAAAACATATGACGAAATAGAGTTTGCTTTAACTGAAAATATCGGCAGATTTGTGGCAGATAATTTGGGCGAAATTGAAGACATTAATGAAATTGCACAAAAGCAGGGAAAAATTGCAAATATTTTGCTTCGCATTAAACCGGGCGTTGATGCTCATACTCACGATTTTATTATGACAGGTCAGATTGACTCTAAATTTGGCTTTGGAATTGAAACAGGCGAGGCAATGGAAGCGGTAAAAAAAGCAATTTCCTGCAAAAATATTAATCTTGTGGGAATTCATTGCCACATCGGTTCACAGATTTTTGAAATTGATCCTTTTGTTGAAGCGGCAAAAATTATGGTTAAACTTATGAAAGATATCAAAGATGAAACAGGAGTTGAACTTTCAGAACTTAACCTTGGCGGCGGATATGGTATTCAGTATACAAAAGAAGATGATCCTATCGGCTATGGGGATTACATCGGAGATATTGCAAAAACCGTAAGAGAATTGACTGAAAATTATGGTCTTAAAATGCCGAAAATTTTAATGGAACCGGGCAGATCTTTGGTTGCATCAGCGGGTATCACTCTTTATAAAATTGGTGTTGTAAAAGAAATTCCGGGCGTAAGAACTTATGTGTCTGTTGACGGCGGTATGGCTGACAACCCAAGATATATTATGTATGGTGCACCATATACTGCAGTTGTTGCAAACAAGGCGGACCAGAAGGCTGAAAGAAAAGTTACCATTGCAGGAAAATGCTGCGAATCAGGGGATTTAATTCAGGAAAATACTTACCTTGCAAACCCTGAAAGAGGGGACGTTTTAGCAGTTCTTGCAACAGGTGCTTATAACTACTCAATGTCAAGTAACTACAACAGAATTCCAAAACCTGCGGTAGTTATGATTAAAGATAAAAAAAGCAGAGTAATTGTTAAAAGACAAAGTTATGAAGATGTTTTAAGAAATGATGTTCTGGAGGACTAAATGACAGATATTTTAAACTGGGGAGTGCTACTTAGAATTTTAGATGTTTTAATAACAGTTCTTGCGGCTGTGGTTTCGATTACCATGCACGAAGTTTCTCATGGCTTTGCTGCATATAAATGCGGAGACGATACTGCAAAAATTTACGGCAGACTTTCTCTTAATCCCTTAAAGCATATTGACTGGATTGGTGCTCTTTGTCTTGTGGTTTTTAAATTTGGCTGGGCAAAACCTGTTCCTGTTAATTCCTTTAACTTTAAAAACAGAAAAAGAGATATAATAATCGTAAGTCTGGCAGGCCCTGTATCTAATTTTATACTGGCATTTGTTTCTATGTTTTTGGTATCTGTGTTGGTTGTTTCAAACTATCCTATGCAGATTTTAGCGACATTTTTAATAACACTCGTTTATTTAAATATTGGTCTGGGAGTTTTTAATCTTATACCGATTCCGCCTCTTGACGGTTCAAAAATTCTTGGTGAATTTTTAAAAGGCGGTGCAAAATATAAGTATTTAAGTTTTGAAAGATATGGTTCTTTGGTATTATTGCTTGTTTTTGCAATAAGACCGCTTAATAACATTTTTTCATCATTTTTAGGCTTTTTACAAGGACTTTTACTTTCAGGATATATGAAAATAATTGATTTTATTTTAGGAGTATTTTAAATGGAAAAACTTTCTTTTAAACTGGAGGTTTTCGAAGGGCCTTTAGACCTTTTGCTTTTTTTGATACAAAAGAATAAAGTGAGTATTTATGATATTCCCGTAAGCATTATAACTGAGCAATATATGGAATACCTTAAACTTATGGAAACCAACGACCTTGAAATTTCAAGTGAGTTTTTAGTTATGGCAGCAAGGCTTTTGTATATAAAATCAAAAATGCTTTTGCCTAAACATGATGAACTTGAAGGGGAAGAAGAGGAAGATCCAAGACAAGAACTTATACAGAATCTTGTTGAATATAAAAAATATAAAGAAGTTTCAAAGTTTTTTTCAGACAGAAAAAACATCTGCGACTTTTTATATTTTAAAAACTCTGTAAATACAGATGAATTTAAAATAAATGTAAATGCACCTATGGAAATTGACGCACTCACCAAAGCCTTTGAAAAAGTTATGAAACGCTTTGAGGACAAACTTCCACCATCAAAAATGTTGTTTTCAGGAATGGTTGGTAGAGAGCCTGTATCGGTTAAATCAAAAATGAAATCTGTAACAACTGCACTTAGGTTGAGCGGTCAGATTTCATTTGATGATTTGTTTACAGAAGCAAAATCAAGAAGTGAGATAGTTGCTATCTTTTTAGCAGTTTTAGAACTTGTAAGAAACAATGAAGTAGGTTTTGAGTCGGTGGGAGACAGAATAGTTTTAAGCAGTCAGGGAGAATAATATGGATATAAAAACAATTGAAAATGCTGCTGAGGCAATTCTGTTTGTGTCAGGAGAAAGTGTTGAAATCAAAAGATTTGCAGAAGTGTTTAATTTGCCTGAAAGCAAAATGGAAAAAATTCTTGTAAGTTTTGCAGACAGATATAATTACGACTCACGAGGATTGAAAATTATTCGTTTTGGTGATGATTTTCAACTTTCCACCCGTCCTGAATATAAAGAATATTTAGAGATTTTTGCAGGTAGTAAAAAGCCAAATAATCTTTCGAATGCGGCCTTGGAAGTTTTATCTATTATTGCGTATAATCAGCCTGTAACAAGAGCAACTATTGATAAAATCAGAGGTGTTGACAGTTTCGGGCCATTGGAAAAACTTGTGGCTCGTGAAATTGTTGAAGAAGTGGGAAGACTCGATGCTCCCGGAAGACCGATTCTTTACGGAACAACAAAGGAGTTTTTGAAAGTTTTCGGACTTAAAAATTTAGAAGATATTCCTGATATGGAAGCAATTCAGCTTACTATTGAGGATTTGGAAGAACAATCGGAAGAAACCGGAGAAAATGTATGAAAATTATTTTTATAATTCTGGGTATAATACTTTTGCTTTCGGCGATTATTGCGCTTTTGCCCGTAAGGGTGGTTGTGGAATATTCCGGGAAAACAAAAATGAAAATTTTTGTTTATGGAATAAAAATATATGACAGGGAAAATAAGGCATCAGTAAAATCTGCGAAGCAAAATGAAAATCAGCAAGGAGAAGAAAAGAAGTCTGATACAGACTATATTACTTTGCTGAAAGAAAATTTTGAGTTTTTAAAAGAAATTTTATTTCAGATTGTTGAAAAAACAAAAAAATATGCTATAATTAGAAATATAGAGGCAAGATATAAATTCGGCCTTGGTGATGCGGCAGTTACAGGAATTTATTCAGGCATTGTATACGGGGTTATCAACGGATTTGCCGCTTATATAAGAAATTTTTATAAAATCAGAAATCAGAAACTTGAGGTAATTCCTGATTTTGATAATAAAGTGCAGGAATTTGAGGCAAAAATCGAAGTTGTTATTCGTGCAATGTTTTTTGCCCCTGTGTTTTTGAGATTGGTGAAAATTTTCAATAAAAAAGAGGAAGTGTAAATTATGACAGATCATCCAATTAACGGTATTATGAATACTGCAATGGAGAATTTGAAAACAATGGTGGATGTTAACACAATTGTGGGAAATCCTGTTGTTGCAGAAGACGGTAGTGTTATTATTCCTGTATCAAAGGTAAGTTTCGGCTTGGCTGCAGGTGGCGGAGAATATTCAGGTAAACACCCTGAAAATTCAAATCCTTTTGCAGGTGGTGTTGGTGCAGGTGTTACAATCACTCCTGTTGCATTTTTGGTTGCAAATAAGGATAATGTAAAACTTCTTCCAATGGATGGCGACGATGCAGTTTCAAAACTTGTTGACTACATTCCTGGCGCTATCAATAAAATCTGCGGAATTTTCTCTAAACCTAAAGCGGAAAGTGAAAATTAAGAGTTACTATGCATCAACGGATAGTATATATAAAAATCCTGATGCATATTTAAATGTGTTGCCTGACAATTTAAAAAGGCACGTGCAAAAAATATCGGATTTAAATGCGAAAGTGTGTTCCTTAGGTGGCGCACTTTTGCTTAATATTGCCTCAAAAGAGGCAGGAGCAGATATTAGTAAGGTTGTTTACAACGAAAAAGGAAAGCCTTACATTCCGGGGGGAGATTTTTATTTCAGCATTTCCCATACAAAAGGATATGCTGCAATAAGTTTTGGAAAACATCCTTCAGGGTGCGATATTCAGATTGAAAAAGATGTGAATTTGAAAATATCCGAAAGATTTTTTTCTGAAAAAGAAAGAACTTCGGTTATAAGCAGTAAGGAAAATAAAAAAGAGTTTTTTGATATCTGGTGCAGAAAAGAAAGTGTGTATAAACTTTCAGGTGAAATTTATTGCACAAAAGAAAATGAAAAGAACTATGTTTTTAACGATTTTATGTTAAATGATAATCTGCACTTTTGTGTATGTGCAAAAGAAGGCGGATTTGAAAAACCAATGTTAATAGATTTAGATACCGTTTTTTAAAACGGTATTTTTTGTTTTTTAATCTAAAATCTCCTTTAATATGAATAAATTTTGCATTTATTTTTTTAAAAGAAAAGTGTATAATTTTCATATATATAAGGAGGGGAAAGGATGAAATATAAAGTAATAGACAACAAAAGGTTAAATGTATATTTAACAAAAAACGATTTGCAAAAGGAGAATGTTACAATAGACGATATTGTAGATGGAAGCGAAAGTTCGGTTATAAAGATTAAAAAGATATTTAAGACCATAAGTGAACTTGCACAATTTAACATAAATAACAAAATGCTCAATATTGTACTTATGCCTGTTGTAGACGGCGACCTTATTATAAGCGCAGGGATTGCAGACTCTGAAAGTACGGCTAAAAAAACAGGCGTGTTTGTATTTGATGATTTTGAAAATTTGCTTGATGCCTGCTTTATGATAAAAAGGTACAAAATTTTGTCATCGCTTTATTTTATGAAAGAAAAGTTTTATTTTTTCGTAGAATATGTTGAATTTTGCGAAAAATATTTTGAAAATTTGTGTAAAATGTTAACAGAATATGGTGATAAAACAGATATAAGTTCATTATTTTTATCAGAACATGGGAAAATTATTATAAAAAATCACGCAAAAGAGGTATTGATTAAAAAATTTTTCTGATTTTTGGACATTTTTTTGACATAAAATTATGCTCAAAACAAAAAAATGGGTACATTTTTGCGGTTTTTAACAAAAAAATCAAAAAAATAGTAAAAAGTTAACAAAATATTCATAAATTGTTAATAAATGGTGTGTATAATAATAACTGTGGAAAGCAAAGACCACAACTTAACATAAGCTAATATCTTTTTTATATATTCATCCCTATCTTTTTTTTGGCTGCTTCACGTATCCCCGTGAAGCAGTCTTTTTTTGCTTTAAAAACAAAGTCAGTTTCATTGACAAATGACTGTTAAAATGGTACAATATTATATTGAAGAATTATATGCGAAAGGATTACGAAATGTTTAAAGATAAAGAGTTTTTTTCACAACTTTTAAAAGTTGCAACACCTATTGCACTTCAGAATCTCTTAATGTCTTTTTTAAATATGTTAGACACTATCATGATAGGTTCTTTGGGGGACTTACCTGTGGCAGCGGTAGGGCTTGGAAATCAGGTGTTTTTTATATTTTCTCTTGTTGTTTTTGGTGTGGCAAGCGGAACTTCGGTTTTTGTTGCACAATTTTTCGGTAAAGGGGATTATAAAGGGCTCAGAAAACCTGTTGCATATTCGGTTGTTATGTGTTTTTTGACTTCTGTTGTTTTTTGTATTTTAGCCGCAATATTCCCGGAAAGTTGCCTTAAAATATTTACAAACGATCCCGAAATTATTGCACTTGGTGCCGAGTATCTTAAAATCGCAGCATTTTGCTACCCGATGTTTGCAGTAAGTTTTTGCTTTGCAGTAGCGTTAAGATCAGTAGAAAAAGCACATATTCCGCTTATAATAACCGCTTGTGCACTTTTGGTAAATACCGTGATGAACTATTGCTTTATTTTCGGACACTTCGGTTTCCCTGCACTTGGAGCAAAAGGTGCTGCAGTTGCAACGGTTATTGCAAGAGGCGTTGAAGTTATAATTTTTGTTATTTATATTTACGGTAAAAAAAGTATTGTTGCAATTAAAGCCGTTGACTTTAAATTCAACAAAGATTTTTTTGGAAAATATCTTGCTAAAGTTACCCCTGTTATTTTGAACGAAACAATGTGGGGACTTGGTATGAGTACATACAACGCAGTTTTCGGAAGAATTGGACGAGAGATTGTTGCGGCAAATCAGATTGCTAAAAACACAGAGCAGATTTTAACTTCTCTTTGCTTTGGCGTTGGCGGTGCTGCAGCGGTTATGGTAGGTAAAAAAATAGGCGAGGGAAATAAAGATTCTGCATGGCTCTATTCAAAGAGATTTATAACACTAAGCGTTGCTTTTGGTGCAGTAATCGGCATTGTTTTGATTTTACTTTCAAATGTTGTTTTGCTTCCTTATAACATTTCTGAGGTTGCAAAAAGTTATGCTTGGCAGTTTTTAATTGTGCTTTCAATCGCGATGCCTTTTAAAATGTTCAATTATGTTAATATTGTTGGTGTTTTAAGAAGTGGCGGAGATACGCTTTACTGCCTTATTTTAGATGTGTGTGCGGTTTGGCTTATTGGTGTGCCGTCTGTGTTTGTAACAGGTCTTTTGTTAAAACTTCCTGCCTTGATTGTTATTATTGCATTAAACAGTGAAGAGGCAGTTAAGGGCATTGTTGGTTACAGGCGTTTTAAATCAAAAAAATGGATTAATGATCTGGTAAATTAATTTGGAGGAAAAGATGCAAAAAAGAGTAATGGCAATTCATGATATATCCTGCTTCGGTAAATGCTCAATTACTGCGGCACTTCCCGTGCTTTCAGCGGCAGGGATAGAGGTTTGCCCTATTCCTACGGCAGTTTTATCTACCCATACAGGGGGATTTGAGGGATATACATTTGAAGATTTAACTCACAATATTATGCCTGTTGCCGAGCATTTTAAAAAACTTGAAATAAAGTTTAACGGTATATATTCAGGATATCTTGGTTCTTTTGAACAGATAGAATATATGAAAAGAATTATAAAAACTTTTAAAGAAAAAGATACTATTGTTCTTGTTGACCCTGTAATGGGTGATAATGGCAGACTTTATGCAGGATTTGATATGAATTTTGCAAAAGAAATGGCATCTTTATGCAAAATGGCGGATATTATTGTCCCAAATGTAACAGAAGCCGCATTTATGACAGGGATTGAGTATATTGAGCCGCCATACACAAAAGAATATCTTGATAAACTTTTAAATGCTCTTAAAAAGATTTGCGGCGGAGATATACTTTTAACAGGAGCAGTTCTTGAAAAAGGAAAAACGGGTATTGCAATTTACCATAATGGGAATATAAAGTATATAACAAAAAAAGAGTGCGAAGGAATGTACCATGGTACAGGTGATGTATTTGCAAGTGCATTGCTTTCAGGTCTTTTGAATGGACTTTCCATGGAAGAAGCGGGAGATCTTGCGGCAGGTTTTGTTATAGAATGTATTGAAAACACGAAAGAACTTGGAGTTTTTTATGGTGTTAATTTTGAGCAGACAATTCCTTGGTTTATAAAAAATTTAGGACTTTTATAAGGAGAATATGAAATGAAAAAATTGCTGATTTTTGACGGAAACAGCATTATAAACAGAGCATTTTACGCAATAAAAGCGCTTACCAATTCAAAGGGATTTTATACAAACGGTATTCACGGCTTTATGAACATCTTTTTTAAATTTATCGATGAAGAAAAGCCAGACTATGTTTGCGTTGCCTTTGATTTAAAAGCAAAAACTTTCAGACATAAAATGTACGAAGGTTATAAGGCACAACGAAAAGGTATGCCTGAAGAACTTGCCTTGCAGATGCCATATTTAAAACAGATTTTAAATGGTATGAACATTAAAATCCTTGAAAAAGAAGGTTATGAAGCAGATGATATTATAGGCACAGTTTCAAAAAAATGCGATGATAGCGGTATTAACTGCATTATAGTAAGCGGTGATAAGGATGATTTGCAACTTGCATCTGAGAACACCCATATCAAACTTATCGTAACCCGTATGGGCAAAACCGAAACAACAGATTTTGATGATAGGGCAGTTTTTGAAAAATACGGAGTAACACCAAAAGAATTTATTCATGTTAAGGCTTTGATGGGAGATACTTCAGATAATATTCCGGGTGTTGCGGGAATTGGTGAAAAAAGTGCATTTTCTTTAATTGCTCAATATAAGTCTTTGGATAATCTGTATGCAAATATCGACAACTTAAAAGGCGCACAGAAAACAAAAATCGAAGCAGGCAAGGATATGGCTTATTTAAGTTATAAACTTGCTGAAATTGATGTAAATGTGCCGATAGAACTTAATTTTGAAGAAATGCTTGAAAAAGAGTATGATAACGACTCTTTAAGTGATTTATGTTCAGAACTTGAACTTAAAACTCTTGCAGAAAGACTTGGAGTTACAAATAAAAAACAAAAAGAACTCTTATGCGAAAAAGAGGAAATACAAAGTCCTGAAACAATTGAACAACTAACTAAAGACTCAATGTATTATCTTTTGGAATACGATGATATTATCAGGCGTTTTTCATTGTTTGCCAATGATAAAGTATATTACGCAGAATTCGTTACCGAGTTTGAAGTAATGATGTTTGTTGATGCATTAAAAAGCGTGTTCGAGAATAAAAATATCAGAAAAGTGTCTCACGGAATTAAAGATGATATTGTCTTTTTAAGCAATAATTACGACATATCATTTGAAGGCAAACTTTTTGATACTGAAATCGGTGCATATATTTTAGAGCCTTCAAGAAACAACTATAACATAGAAGAACTTTCAGAAGAATATCTTAATGTTAGTATTACTGACAGTGAACTTAAAGTTGCTGTCTTAAAAGAATTGGAAGAAATAATATCTTCAGAAATAAACAAAAACGGACAAAATGAACTTTTATATGATATCGAATTTCCATTGGTTAATGTTTTGGCATCAATGGAAATCGAGGGTTTTACAGTAGATAAACAAAAATTGGCAGAGTTTTCAGAAGAACTTTCGCTTAGAATTAATGAACTTGAAAAAGGCATTTACGATGCGGCAGGAGAACCATTTAATATTAACTCTCCAAAACAACTTGGCGTAATTCTTTTTGAAAAATTAGGGCTTCCTGTTGTTAAAAAGACAAAGACGGGATATTCAACAAATGTTGAAGTTTTGGAAAAGTTAAAAGGCAGCCATGAAATTGTGGATATGATTATGGAATACAGAACATATACCAAATTAAAATCCACATATGCAGACGGACTTTATAATGTTATAAATCCTAAATCAGGAAAAATCAATTCAAGTTTTAATCAGACAATTACAACAACAGGAAGAATAAGCAGTACAGAACCTAATTTGCAGAACATTCCTGTAAGGATTGAACTTGGCAGACAAATCAGAAAAATGTTTGTTGCAAGTAAAGATTCTACATTGGTAGATGCGGACTATTCACAAATCGAACTTCGTGTACTTGCACATATTTCAGGCGACAAGACTATGATTGATGCCTTTAAAAATAATATGGATATTCATACAATTACTGCATCACAGGTGTTTAAAACACCTATCGATATGGTTACACCGTCTATGCGTTCAAAAGCAAAAGCGGTTAACTTTGGTATTGTTTATGGTATCGGTGAGTTTAGTCTGGCACAGGACATCAAAGTGTCTATGAAAACTGCAAAAGAATATATAAACGGATATTTTGAAACTTATCCTGAAATCAAAGCATATCTTGACGGTGCGGTGGAATTTGCAAAAGAAAACGGATATGTAAAGACTTTAGCGGGTAGAAGAAGGTATATTCCTGAAATTAAATCATCTAATTTCAATTTGCGCAGTTTTGGAGAAAGAGTTGCAATGAATGCACCAATCCAAGGGTATGCGGCAGATATTATTAAAATTGCAATGGTCAAAGTGTATCAAAGACTTAAAGAAGAAAATCTTGAGTCAAAACTTATTTTACAGGTACACGACGAACTTATAATTGATGCAAAAAACCACGAAGTAGATAAGGTTAAAGCAATTTTAAGAGAAGAAATGGAAAATGCAGTAAAATTAGATGTGCCTTTGATTGTGGATATGAAATCAGCAGAGAGTTGGTATGATACTAAATGATTATAGGAATTACAGGCGGAAGCGGAGCGGGTAAGTCAACCGTTTCCGAAGAATTCAGAAAAAAAGATTTTTTTGTTATAGATGCAGATAAAGTTGCTCATCAGGTAATGGATAAAGGTACAGAGTGCTTAAAAGAGGTAACTGATTTTTTCGGCACAGAATATCTGAATTTTGATGGTACTTTAAACCGTAAAAAACTTGGTGCATTGGTGTTTAATAACAAAGAAATGCTTGAAAAACTTAATGAAATCACCCACAGACATATTACAGAAGAAATTAAAAATCTGATGCAAAATAACGAAAATGTTATTATAGATGCAGCAGTGCTTTACGAAAGCGGACTTGGTGATTTGTGTCATAAAACCATAGCGGTATTATGCCCGTCTGATATAAGAATTAAAAGAATTATGTCAAGGGATCGCATAAGCGAAGAGTACGCAACAAGCAGAATAAAAGCACAGCAAAAGGATGAATTTTATAAATCAAAGTGTGATTTTGAAATAATAAACGATGGCGAAAATAATATTGAAGCAAGAGTAGAGGAGATTTTGACTTGTTTAAAGGCTTAAAAAGACTTGTGAAACTTGTAATTTTTGTTTTTGTGATTTATATTGCAGTTCAGGCGACAGGATATTTGTTTCCTGTTAAATATAACGAAACAGTTTTAAAATATGCAAATGCCAACGGCATTGAAGTCAGTCTTGTTTATGGCATAATAAATGCCGAAAGCAGATTTGACAGCGATGCTTTGTCAAACAAAGGTGCAGAAGGTTTAATGCAGATAAAAAAAGATACTGCCCTTTGGTGTTTGGATAAAATGGGTGATCAGACAGATGAAATTAATCTTACTGATCCCGAAACCAATATAAAAATCGGAACATGGTATTTTGCATACCTTAAAAATGAACTTGGAAGTGAAGAACTTGCAATAATCGCATACAATGCAGGAATTTCAAATGTAAAGAAATGGCTTGATGAAGGGATTGTAGACAATAATGTTACAGAGCCTGACAACGTTCCATTTGAAGAAACAAAAAAATACATAAAAAAAGTAAAGATATATCAGAAAATATATGATATAAAAGGGAAAATAGAAGAATTTACAGATAAAATCAAGATGCCCGGGGGGATAATATGAAAAATATAAAATTTGAGTCAGAAATTAAAAGAAATAATATAACAGGAGCAAAACTTATTTGGGCAGACTCATATACAGACATGGAAGAATATTGCCTTTTCAGAAAAACAATAATGTGCGATAAAATGCCCAAAAGTGCAATTTTAAACATTTTTGTGCAGTCGGAATATAAACTTTATATAAATGGTGAAGAAGTTGTAAGTTCTACTGCTACCACAGGTGAGTGTGCAACAACTGACGAACTTGATGTTCTGACATATTTAAAGCAAGGCAAAAATGTGATTGCAATTTTTGCCCATTACATTCCTTATCAGATTTCAAAAATTGCATTAAGACAAAAAGGTGTTATTTTTGATTTAAAACTTGCTTATACAGGTGCAAGAAACGAAACTTTTGTTTCTGATTCATCAGTTTTGTGTTCATTATGCAACGCATTTATGAAAGATGCACCAAGACTTTCTGACGATAAAACAACTTGCGAAGTTTTTGACAACAGTATTTTTGATGCTGATTGGATGCAAATTGATTTTGATGATATTGACTGGGAGTGCGCTACACAGACAAACCTTTCGGATACAGAGTATTTTGACATACAAAAAGGCGGGTTTAAGACCACACAAAAGCATATTCATTCTGCAAAAGCGATTATTGCAGCAGGTACAGGGGATGATGTAAAGGGACTTGGATTAGCACAAACTTTTTACAGCGAACTTCCGAAATGTATTTTAAACAAACTTTATGTGGTAGGTACACAGTGTGAAATCCAGCCTATGGATAAAGGTCAGCACAGTTATATCTTAGTGGATTTTGACAGAGTATGTTCAGGTTATATTAAACTTGATATAAATGGCTATGGCTCAGATATTATTGATGTTATCTTTGCCAAAGAATTAGCAGATGGTGTGCCTGTACTAAACGGTGCGGCAAGATTTATCTTAAAAGCAGAAAATAACATTTTAGAAACAAAGTTTGACAAAAATGAGTTCAGATATGTTCTTTTGGTGTTCAGAAATCCTGTTCGTACAAATGTGGTTAAGGGAATATGGGCAATTGAAAATGTATATCCGTTTGAAAACACTTCATCATTTAATTCAAATAATGAAGAATTGAATGAAATTTTTGAAAAAAGTGCTCAGCGTATTAAAACAAAATTTTCAAACAATATTTCTTATGAAGGTCTGAAAGAGAAAAATACAATGTTTACTCATAGGAATATTGCAGTTTCAAACTGCTATCTTACAGGCGAAACACTTCATTTCAAGGAATTGCTTAAAGAGTTTGTTTTAATGCAGACAGAAAACGGAAATGTTATAGATAAAAAAGCTCCCAAAGTTAGTTTTGATTTTTATGATATGTTTGCTTTTGCACTTGCGGTAAAAGATTATGCAGGATTATGCGGTGATGAGCAGCTTGCAGAAAAACTTTGTGAAAAGTTAATTTTAATGTTTAAATGGATTTCAAAATATGAAAACGACATTCTTTTGAAAAATGTTCCTGCAAGATTTAAATCAGAAGCCCTTTTAAATCTTTATTACATTTATGCTTTAGATGCAATGGCAGAAATCTGTGCTGTTTGCGGACCGCGTCAGGGTGCAAAGTTTTATGAAAACAAAGCAGATAAACTTAAAAAAGCCTTTAAATCAGAATATATGCAGGATGAAGAGTTATTCTTTGCACAAAATAAAGATGTTGAATATGACTTATATGCACTTTTGTCTCTGACTTTGAATATTGATTTGCCTGAAGAATTTGAAGGCGGCGGCAAAATCAATATGCCTCTTGAATTTGTAAGAGCGGCTAAAAAATCAGGAAACAACAATCTTATTTTAAAAATGCTTACAAGCGGTAAAATCCCATTTGATGCAGTGCCAACAGCCATTGCTGAAAATATTTTAGGTATTGACCTTACAGGCAAAAAAGGTATCAAGAGCAGTGCAGATACTTTAAATTTTGAAAATATTGAAGCAGAAATTTGCACACCAAAAGGTGTTGTGGCAGTTAGTGTAAAAAATAAAGTGATAGAAAAAAACACCTTGTCTGTAAATATAAATCAGGCAGACGGGGAACTTTAATAGTTTGAAAGGATGATAAATATGTCAGATAATTACGAAATGCTTGAAAAAGAATTGCTTTCAGATAACAAGTGCGGATATGAAAAAATAAGTGAAGAAGAAAAGACTGAAGTTTTTGGTTTTTCAGAAGGATATAAAGACTTTTTGAATGCTTGTAAAACAGAGCGTGAATGCACATTATGGGCAGAAGAAAAGGCAATTGCCAACGGATTTAAAGAATTCAAAGAATTTGAAACATTAAAGCCCGGGGACAAATTCTATATCAAAAATACAGACAAATCAATTTTTCTTGCAATAATGGGCAACAGACCAATGACAGAGGGTACAAACATTGTGGCAGGGCATATTGATTCACCACGCCTTGATACAAAACCAAATCCACTTTATGAAGATACAGGTGCTGCATATTTTAAAACTCATTACTATGGCGGAGTTAAAAAATATCAGTGGCTTACAATTCCACTTGCTATTCACGGAACCGTGATGAAAGAAAACGGTGAAAAAGTGAATATTGTGATTGGTGAAAAAGAATCAGACCCTGTTTTTTATATTTCTGATATTCTGCCTCATTTGGGACAGGCACAGATGGAAAAAAATGCTGCAAAATTTGTTGAAGGTGAGAAACTTAATGTCATTTTAGGTACAATGCCATATGGTAACGAAAAAGTTTCAAACAAAACAAAACTTGGAGTTATGAAAATATTAAATGATATGTACGGAATAAAAGAACAGGACTTTATCCGTGCGGATATCGAAATCGTACCTGCTCACAAAGCACGTGATGTAGGCTTTGACAGAAGTCTTATTGCAGCATACGGCCACGATGACAGAGTGTGTGCGTACACAGCATTTGAAGCACTTATGGAAGTAAAAACTCCTGAAAAAACCGCTATTTGCCATCTTGTTGACAAAGAAGAAACAGGTAGCGGAGATATGACAGGTATGCAGTCAACATTTTTGCAGAATATGATTGCAAGAATGTGTGCAAAATCCCTCGATGGTTATAACGATATTATGCTTCGTGATGCTTTGGAAAACAGCAAATGCTTGTCATCAGATGTAACTGCGGCTTATGACCCGAACTTCCCTGAAGTGTTTGAAAAGAACAATTCTGCTTATTTAAACGGCGGTGTTTCTTTAATGAAATACTCAGGCGCAAGAGGGAAATCAGGCACAAGCGAAGCAAGTGCGGAATTTGTTGCAGAAATCACAAAAATGTTTAAAGATAACGATTGCGTATGGCAGATTGCAGAGCTTGGCAAAGTAGATTGCGGCGGTGGCGGAACTGTTGCACAATTTCTTGCAGTTCTCGGAATTTCTGTTATAGACTGCGGAGTTCCGGTGCTTTCAATGCACGCACCATACGAAGTTGTTTCGAAATTCGATGTATATATGACATACAAAGCTTACAAAGGTTTTTATGCTATTTAAGTTAATCTTGTAATTTGTAAAGGTCTGTGATATACTGTAGTATACGCTAAAATTTTCGCGTATTTCAGTATTGTGAGGAATATATATGAAAAAAGTAATTATTTTTGCACCTGTGGTGTGTCTTGTTTTGTACACCATACTTGCATTTTTAACACCGATTGTGCCAATGTTTTCATTTATATGTGCATTGTTGCTCATACTTACAGGTGTGTTTGCAATTTTCAGAAACTCAAAGGTTTCGCTTGTAATTTATAATATAGTTGCAATTGTTGTAACCTTTCTTGTAAATAAGGAAATTGTTTTTTCTATAGTATATGCTATGAGCTATATCGGAGCGGGATTCTGGCTTTGCTATTCGCTCCTTCGCAGAAAAGGCGGAACTTATGCGCTTATAATATCACTGATATTTGTTATTTCAGCAGATTATGGTTCTGTTGTAATCAGTAACGCATTCTACGGAATTAAGCCTTTTGCGTTTATCGACGAAATGTTTGCTATGATAAAACCAATGGTTATAGATACCGTAAGCCAGAACGCAGAAATGTTCAAAATTGAAAGCGCAGAACAATTCTTTAATATGTATGAAACTGCC
>JAZRDC010000091.1:0-33457 GCA_045660065.1 Clostridia bacterium | reverse complement strand
GTTTGTTGAAACAACTTCAAGAGCATTGCCTGTAAAACCGTCTACTGCTTTGATTTTTGCTGAAGCAACATCTTCTGCAAGTTTTTTACTGTTACGAAGCTGCAACACTTTTCTACCATCTTTTTCAATAACAACTGTTCCTTCATCAAAAAGGTTTGTATCTGTTGTATAACCAGATTCAAAGTCTTCAGCAAGGATCAATTCTGCACCTTCAGGAAGTGTATACCATGTAGCTTCATCCGCTGAAACAGGGAGAACACACATTGCTAACACCATTGAAAGCGCAATTAAAAGTGATAAACATTTTTTCATGTTAATCATTTCCCCTTTTTTTTATTTTTTTAATTATGTAATACTAAGATGTTTGTATTTTAGATTTTCTAATTGCTTTCTCTCCTCAGAAAGGGCATTAACGTTGGATAAAAACAACTTAAAAAACCATAAAAACACATATTCTGAGCCATTTGTTTTACCTTTCGCCTCAGTAAAACATCAGACTCATTTTACAATACACAAGACAAAATATGCATTGTATATTATAGATAAAATAATTATAACATCCGTGCTCCCGCTTGTCAAGAAAAACACGCAAAAATAATGTATAATTTCAAAAAAAAGATGAGCATTTACGCTCATCTTTTTTACTTGAAGTTTTGTTGAACAAAACTTTCTATTTCACTATCGTCTACTATTACATATGTTCCGCTTGGAGATATGTATGAAGGCAATTCCAAGGAATTTATTCCATCAGTTCCGCTTGCCATTACCTGACGGGCAAGTTTTGTTACATCTGCAACTGTAAGGCTTGATGTAATGTTTTCTTCTATTGCTTCAAAGATTTTACCCGCTTTTAAAACATACTTCAATTTGAGTTTCTGCTTAAACGCTTCTCTTAAGAACTCCTGCTGAACCTGCACTCTCTGCAAATCCCCCATTGGGTACTGACGAAATCTTAAAAGTTGCAGTGCGTGGTCGCCGTCTAAGAGTTGTGGCCCTTCTTCAAGGTCAATCACCAAGTCCTGATAAGGATCTCTATATCTCATACGCTGAGGCACGTTAAACTCAACACCGTCTACTGCGTCCACCACATCGGAAACCGCCTGAAAATTCACTTTCACAAATTCGTGAATCGGAATTCCGGTTATCTCTTTTACAGCCTGGATTGCAAGGTCTTCTTCCCCGATTGAAAGGGCTGAATTGATTTTCTGATATCTTCCGTAAAGTTTAACTCTTGTATCTCTCGGAATTGACACAGAATTTATATTTTTCTCTTTCTGTGAGAATGAGAAAACCATCATTACATCAGAACGAAGTCCGCTTTTATCTGTTCCGAGAACCAGAATATTTTTTCGTGCGCCTCTTTCATAATCGTCAAGCGCTTCTGATTTTTTGCCCGAACCAATGTCCGAAAAAAGCATCTTTACAAAAAGCACAACTGCTATTATCGCACAAAGGATAAGTGTGGCTGTGATAAATGTTTTGAAAAATTTTCTTAAATTCAATTAAAACACCTTCTGATTATTCTTCCTTCTTGAAATCCCACAATGATTTTGCCATTTCTATCATCTGCTGGGCTTGTTTTATTGCTTCTTCGTCCCCTGCTTCTTTAGCGGCTTCCAAAGCATCAAGTCCCTGCTGTAAGATAGCAACAGAAACCTGCTGATTCTGATATTCTTCTACATCTTCTTCTGCCACTGTTCCTGCTTTTTCTTTAAGTTGCTGTTCAATTTCTTTTGCTGATTCTCTTGCAGCAGAAATGTCATTTTCGTCTATCTCTGCAGGGTTTTCAGCGATTTTTTTATCAATATCTTTTGTTACATTTTCAACTTTGTTTTCCTGAACTTTTTCAGGCTCGTCCTTTTTTCCGCAAGATGCACAAAAAACAAGTAATGCACACATTAAAATCGCAATTATTTTTTTCATTTCCATTCTCCTTTAGTTCTTCAAACTATGGATTGGCGCAGGAATTCTGCCTCCGCGTCTGATGAATTTTTCAGCACCCCAACTTGATACTTCCATAACAGGGGCTTCACCCAAAAGTCCGCCGAATTCCACCATATCGCCTTTTTTTGTTCCCGGGGCAGGAATTATTCTTACCGCCGTGGTTTTCTGATTTATCATTCCGATTGCCGCTTCGTCTGCGATGATTGCTGAAATTGTTTCAGCAGTTGTATCGCCCGGAACTGCAATCATATCAAGACCTACAGAACATACGCAGGTCATTGCTTCAAGTTTTGAAAGGGAAAGCGCTCCGCACTCTGCCGCCGCAATCATTCCCGCATCTTCGCTGACAGGAATAAATGCACCTGAAAGTCCGCCAACCGAACTTGATGCCATTACGCCGCCTTTTTTAACTGCATCGTTAAGAAGGGCAAGGGCTGCGGTTGTTCCATGAGTTCCGCACTTTTCAAGTCCCATTTCTTCTAATATATAAGCAACGCTGTCTCCGATTGCAGGAGTCGGTGCCAATGAAAGGTCCACGATGCCGAAAGGTACGCCAAGGCGTTTTGCAGCCTCGCGTGCTACCATCTGACCTACTCTTGTAATCTTAAATGCTGTCTTTTTAATGATTTCTGCAAGTTCAAGAAAATCTGCGTCAGGGTACTTTTCAATTTCGCATTTTACAACGCCCGGTCCGCTAACGCCGACATTTATAACGCATTCGCCCTCTGAAACACCGTGGAATGCGCCTGCCATAAACGGATTGTCCTCTACGGCATTGCAGAACACAACAAATTTTGCACAAGCCATTGCATTGTTGTCTTTTGTAAGTTCAGCGCACTCTTTTACCACTTTACCAACATGGTAAACTGCGTCCATATTTATGCCCGCTTTTGTGCTTCCGATATTTACTGATGAGCAAAGTCTTGAAGTTGTTGAAAGTGCCATCGGGATAGAGTCAATAAACATTTTTTCTTTGTCGGTGTAACCTTTCTGCACGAGAGCAGAATATCCGCCGATAAAGTTAACTCCAAGTTCTTGGGCCGCCTTATCAAGAGTTTTTGCGTACTCAACATAATCTTCTTTTTTATTTGCAGGAGTTAAAAGTGATACGGGAGTTACTGAAATTCTTTTGTTGATAATCGGAATTCCATACTCTTTTTCTATATCTTCTCCTGTTTTCACAAGGTCTTTTGCATATTTTGTTATCTTGTTATAGATGTTTTCACAGGTTTTTTCAACACTTTCGCTGCTGCAATCTATAAGTGAAATACCCATTGTGATTGTTCTGATATCAAGATTTTCTTTTTTTATCATCTTGATGGTTTCAAGAATTTCATATGTATCTATCATACAATCACCCCTTAAATTCTGTGCATTGATTTATAAATTTCGTCGCGTGTTACAGTGATTTCGACACCAATTTCTTCGCCGATTGCTTTCATATCTGAAACGAGAGCGGAAAAATCTGTTTCCTTTGATTTAACGTCAACCAACATAATCATAGAGAAAATATCGCCCATAATTGTCTGGGTAATATCTAAAATATTAACATTTTCTTCAAATAATTTACCACTTACTTTTGCGATAATTCCCGGTTTGTCTACACCGATTACTGTTACAACTGCTTTCATTTTTATTTCCTCCTTGATTTTAACGCGCTATACATAAATATTCCTGCGCTTACCGATGCGTTTAATGATTCAACTTCCCCAAGCATCGGGATATTTACCATAAAATCACATTCTTTTTTTACTGTGGGGCTTATGCCTTTGCCTTCGTTGCCGATTACTATGCCGATTTTACCTGAAAAGTCGGTGTTGAAAATATCATTTTCACCGTGCATATCAGCACCATAAAACCAAACACCGTAATCTTTCAATTTTTTAATTGTCTGTACTAAGTTGGTAACTTTTGCAACAGGTGTATAAAAACAAGCACCCGCCGCAGTTTTTGCAACTGTTGCAGTAATATATGCGCTTCTGTGCTTTGGAATAATAACTCCGTGAGCACCTGCAGCATTTGCAGTTCTGATAATTGCCCCGAGATTGTGAGGATCTTCGATTTCATCCAAAATCACCACAAAAAGAGGTTCATTTTTATCTTCTGCTCTTTTTATTATATCTTCAACCGATACATAATCAACAGGTGATACATTTGCAACAACACCCTGACTTGAAGATATATCGCTCATTTCCGAAAATTTCTTTTTATCAATTTCCACAACAGGAATTTTATTATCCCTTGCCATGGCTTTTATTTTTATAACTGACCCGTGAGACTCGCCTTTTAAAACATAGATTTTATCTATGCTTCTGCCTGACTTTATCGCCTCGATTACAGGATTTCTTCCTTCGATTTTAAATGTCTGTTCCATTTATTTCCTCCGCTTTTATGCTTTTCTTTATAAGTTTAAAAGCATCAATTAACGCACTTAAGCCTGCAGGTAACAACGCCACTAAAACAGAAATCAAAGCGTATTTACCCTCAAATGCGAAAATGATTTTCATAACAGGAACGCAAAGTGCAATTATAACAAGCAAAAGGCTTATTAATGCTACCGCCCCCAAAGTTATGATTTCATCTGTTCCCTCTTTCATCTTAATTAAGTTTATTCTTAAATATAAAAGGTTAAACAAGGCACTGAATACAAAGTAAACAACTACTGCGGTCTGCGATGCGGAAATTGCCGCCATATCTGATTGCAAAGTGCCGAAAAATCTTACGATTATGTAAAGCACAAGGGCTATCAGTGCACTGAAAATTCCGCAAACCAAAATCCTTGTCCACATATTGACAAACACGCTGTCCTGCTTTTTAACATTTTTAAGTTGATGCTTGTCCCACGCACCGCCTGCAGGCAATGCAAAAGGCATAATTCCCGAAACAAGCACACCTATTGCAAGTATCTGCGTTGCACTTACAGGCAATCTGCTTGTAAGGGCAAGGGCGAAAATCACAAACAAAATAAGTGAAACTCCGCCTGAAATCATATATCTCAATGCCTTTCTTACATCTAAATAGAGTGTCTGGCATTTTTTAACTGTATTTACAAACTCTGTAAAACTTCCGTCTGTTACCAGGTCTGCTTTTTCCATTGCAACATCACTGCCGTCTTTTTTAGCAACAGAAATGTCTGAAACTTCAAAATTTTTCGCATCACGAGGGCTGTCTGCAATCACGCATACAGTTTTCCCGAGTCTTTTATAACTGTTTACAATTCTTTCTTTGTTTTCAGGTGTAAGTTCTGCAAAAACAACTGCCGTTTCTAATTTTGCATCTAATTCTTCGTCGCTTAATTTATCTATTTCCCCGCCTGTTAAAGAAATGTCGGCTTCGTTTTTAATTCCAGCCTGAAGCGCTACATATTCTGCTACGCTTAATGTGTCATAAGTTGCAACCACAGTTTTAATTCCCGCTGATACAAGTTCGCTTACCGCATCTACTGACTCTGTTCTGATTTCATTTTCAAGAAGCAAAGTTCCTACGAAAATAAGATTACATTCTGCATCTTCTCTTGACAAAAGTTCACTTTCGTCTTTATATGCAACTGCAATGGTTTTTAAGCCCTGTTGTGCGGCACTTTCGCATTTTTCAAGCAAGTCGGCTTTGATTTCTTCTGTCATATCATAAAGTTCTGCGCTTGACACCGCATATTTTGAACGGTCTAAAATTTCTTTTACATTTCCTTTGGTTATAATTCTGTAACCTTCACCTGTTTTGGCAACGGCAGTCATAATTTTTCTTTCAGGGTCAAAAGCATAATTTGCAGCAACCTCAATGCCGCCTGCCTTGATGCCCATATTTTCTTCCGCAGACAAAATGGCATTGTCTACCGCATATTCTTCAGGCATATTTTTATCAACTGATGATGCAGTGCAGATTGCCGCAAACTCCATCATAATTTCCTGAATACTTTTTTGTGCCGCAGTAAGTCCGAAATCATTTATACTCCACTGGCCGTCATATGTAAACACACCGCCCACTACAGCATCTTCTTTTGTTAAAATTCCGCTTTTGCCTGTGATAACCACATCGCAAAGAGCAAGATTTTCATATATTTTTTCGCTTTTGATAACACTTCCGCCCTCAGCGATTTTAAGCATACCGCGGCTTACGATATATGAAATAACAGATGATATTTTCGCAGGAACCAACACAGCCCCCAACGCAAGACAAACAGCACCCGCCTGCCACATATTCTCGCCGAAAACATAAGAAAGCACCAATAAAATCAAAAGCAACACAAATGCAATTACTGCAAGAACTTTTCCCACTTCTGACACTTTATCCTGCATAAACAATTTGTCATCAGCAGGAGCATCTTGTTTATCAAGACCTGCAAAAACAGTATCATTTCCTGTTCTGCATGCAACAATTCTGCATTCGCCTGAAATGATGCTGCTTCCCGCAAACAACATATTTGTCTGCTCACTTACAGGAGTTTCTTCCAGAAGTTCTGCTTCAATTTCTTTTTTTACAGATTCATTTCCTGTAACATCTTTTTCATTAACCTCAAGGTCTGCTATTGAAACAATTCTGCCGTCGCAAGGAACAATATCGCCTTTCTTAAGAACAACAATATCCCCCGCAACTACTTCGTCTGCAGGAATTACTTTGCTTTCGCCATCACGGATTACCACAGTCTTTGATTTTAAAAGTCTCAAAACTTTTCTGCCTTTTAAAAACGCAGCAATATCCTGCCCGTAGCCCAAAAGTTCCGAGATTAAAACCAAAATAACAAGTGTTGTTCCCTCTACCGCTTTACCCGTAAACATAAAAACAACCGAAAGAATTACAAGCAATATCGCCATCACAGAACTGAAATGTACGGCAAAAAACTTAAAAGTTGCTTTTTTGTCTTTTGCATAAACTGTTGCGTTCTGCTTTAATTTGCTTTGTGCAAATTCGTTTGTCATACCACGTTCAAAATCAGTATTGAGGTTATCTTCTATCTCATCTTTTGCGGCAATATGCCAAAACTTTGTCATTGCATTTTATCCTTTCGGTATATATATTCTGAAATTTTAAATTATTTTGTAAAGTCGAACTTATCGTGGATTGCTCTTACTGCACGTTCTGCTTCATTCTGATCAATAAGAACTGAAACTTTAAGTTCTGATGTTGAAATCATATGAATGTTGATTGATGCTTCATAAAGTGCTTCAAACATTGTTGATGCAACACCAGGGTTGTTTACCATACCTGCACCTACGATTGAAACTTTTGAAAGTTCTGTTGAACTTGAAATATCTTTGTAACCGATGATATCTTTGTTCTGCTCTAAAATTTCAACTGCTTTTTCAAGGTTGCCTTCTGTAACTGTAAATGAAATATCTTTTGTATTTTCTCTGCCGATTGACTGCAAAATAATATCAACATTGATTTTATTCTTTGAGAGAAGTGAGAAAATCTTAAATGCAGTTCCCGGTTCGTCTTTAAGACCAATTACCGCAATTCTTGCAACGTCGTTATCTCTTGCTACACCTCTTACCAACATTTTTTCCATATCTACTTCCTCCTTAACAACAGTACCTGGTACTCTTTCAAAACTTGATTTAACTTCTAAATTTACATTGTATTTCTTTGCCATTTCAACTGAACGGTTGTGAAGAACATTTGCACCAAGAGATGCAAGTTCCAACATTTCGTCGTATGAAATTTCATCTAATTTAACTGCATCTTTAACAATTCTTGGGTCAGTTGTGTAAACGCCGTCTACATCTGTGTAGATTTCGCAGATATCTGCGTGCAATGCAGCAGCAAGTGCTACTGCTGATGTATCAGATCCGCCTCTGCCCAATGTTGTAATATCGTCATATTTGTTAATTCCCTGGAAGCCTGCAACAATAACAATATTTTTCTTGTCAAGTTCCATAGAAATTCTTTCACTGTCAATTCTTTTGATTCTTGCGCGTGAATAATGGCTGTCTGTCTGCATACCAACCTGCCAGCCTGTAAGAGAAATTACAGGAAAACCTAATTTTTCAATCGCCATTGCAAGAAGTGAAATTGAAATCTGTTCACCTGTTGCAAGAAGCATATCCATTTCTCTTTTTGACGCATTAGGATTAATTTCATTTGCTTTTTCAATAAGGTCATCAGTTGTGTCGCCCTGAGCAGAAACAACTACAATAACACTATTGCCTTTTTTGTATTCATCGGTAACTCTTTCGGCAACGTTCATAACTTTTTTAGCGTCAGCAACCGAAGATCCTCCGAATTTTTGAACTACCAAACCCATATTAACACCACTTTCTACAATAATTTTCTGATTACGGCTTCAAACTTTGCACCATTTTGTTCAAGTTTTGCCTTTTTATCTTCAAATGTCTTTTCATTTGTTTCTGCGGTAAAGAAAGCAAATTCATCACCATTTTCAACAAATTCAACAATTTCAAAACTGTTTTTAAGTTCTTGCTTTAAAACACCTTTCGCTCTTACATAGAACATTGAATCGGTATCTTCAATATTTATCATAATATCCTTTTCAGGTTTAACCCACGAATAACGAGGTGCTTTGCCTGAAAGTTTCACGATATCTATAACATCTGCAACAACTGCACTTGCGGTAGGGAACTTTCCTGCCCCTTTTCCGTAAAACATTACTTCGTCTGTTGCATCGCCCATAACCATAACTGCATTGAAAACATCTTTAACACCAGAGAGCGGATGTTCTTTAGAGATAACCATAGGACTTACTCTTGCAAAAACTTTTCCGTCGCAAGTCTTACCATGACCGATAAGTTTAATTGCATATCCTGCTTTATCTAAAATTTTAACATCTTCCTGCTTGATATTTCTTATGCCTTCTGCATAGATTTTTTCGCAGTTTGTTTCATAGCCTGATGCAATTGACATTAAAATTGCGATTTTACGCATTGTGTCAATTCCGTCAACGTCAGCAGAAGGGTCGCGTTCTGCGTAGCCTTTTTCCTGGGCTTCTTTTAACGCATCTTCAAAAGATGCCCCCTGCTCAAACATTCTTGTTAAAATATAGTTTGTGGTACCGTTTACAATACCCCAGATATCTGTGATATTGTTTGCCGCAAGACAAGTTCCCATTGGTCTTAAAACAGGGATTGCTCCGCCTGTTGATGCCTCAAACATATAATATGAATTATTTTCTTTTGCTGTTACCAACAAATCTGCACCGAAAGTTGCCACAAGTTCTTTATTTGAAGAAACAACACTTTTTCCTTTTTTAAGTGCTTTTTCTGTAAAAGTTCTTGCGGGTTCCCTGCCGCCGATTGTTTCAACAACAATGCTGATTTCATCGTCATTTAAGATTTCATCAAAATCCTTTGTGAAAAGATCCTGATATTTATGACCTTCAAAATCTCTGATATCAAGAATTTTCTTTACACGGATTTCATCAGCAAGACCTTTGTTTACGGTTTTGGCATTTTTTTCAATAAGTTCAACTACACCTGAACCTACAACACCAAAACCCAATACTGCAATGCCTATCATTTTCTTCCTCCGTTTTGTATGTATTGTCAAAGTAACAAACTGCCCTGTTTTCAAATATATTGATAAAAGACAACTGTCTATAGTACTGCACAATATCATTAATAGAGTAATTATATTATCTTTAGTGAAAAAAATCAAGGGATTTTTATTATTTTTTTGCTTTTTTCTTGAAAAAAAGTATATTTTCTGCTATAGTAATGAAAAGAAGATTATTACATACACTAATCGAAAGCGTCCGGGAGGCTGAAGATTTTGAAAATATTTAACTTGAATTCAGACAGTTATATCCACTTTATCGGCATTGGCGGCATCAGCATGTCGTCCCTTGCCCTGATTGTAAAACAAGGCGGTTTTAAAGTGTCTGGAAGTGATATAACCAAGACTCATCTTACAGATAAACTTGAAAATGCGGGAATTGAAATTTTCATCGGTCAGAAAAAAGAAAACATCAAAAATCCTGACCTTGTGGTATATACTGCGGCAATCGCAAAAGACAACCCTGAGTATGTGGAAGCCATACAAAAAGCAGATAAAGTTGTTGAACGAAGCGTATTTTTAGGGGAACTTATGAAAGCCTACAACTGTCCTTGTTGTATTTCAGGTACACATGGAAAAACCACCTCAACATCAATGGCGGCACTTATTATGCTTGCTGCACAAAAAGACCCTACTGTTTTGGTTGGCGGTGAAGTAAAGGCAATCGGAGGCAACCTGAAAATCGGCGGAAAAGATATTTTTGTTACCGAGGCTTGTGAATATGTTGAAAGTTTTCTTGAATTTTTCCCTGAGAAAGCAGTAATTTTAAACATTGACGCAGACCATCTTGATTATTTTAAAGATATTGACCATATAATTTCTGCATTTGAAAAATTCTGTGCATTAGTTCCCGAAAGCGGAAGTATTATCGCAAATGGTGCTGACCAAAACACTTTAAAGGCCATAAAAAATGCCAAATGTAAAGTAATCACTTTCGGCATCGGTGAAGAATTTGACTGTTGTGCTAAAAATGTTGTTTTTGACAAAAACGGTTTTGCTACCTATGACCTTATTTATTTTGGCGAAAAACTTTGCACCGTTACTTTGGGAGTGCCGGGCAAACACAACATTTTAAACAGTTTAGCCGCGGCTGCTATGTGCCTTGATGCAGGGTGCGATGCAACTGCAGTAAAAGAAGGACTTGGAAATTTCAAAGGCACAGACCGTCGTTTTGAAATAAAAGGTGAATTTAATGGCTGCACAGTTGTTGACGATTATGCTCATCACCCAACCGAAATCATTGCGGCAATTTCAACTGCAAAAAATTTCGGCCATAAAAAAGTAACTGCAATTTTCCAGCCCCACACCTATACAAGAACAAAAGCACTTCTTAATGAATTTGCAGAAAGTCTTTCAGGGGCTGACAGAGTTATTGTAACCGATATCTACGCCGCCCGCGAAATTGACGACGGTACAGTTTCATCAAAAGACATTGTTGATATTATGGTTAAAAATGGCTGTGATGCAATATACATCAAAGAGTTTGACGATGTGGTTTCTCACATTAAAGACACATGCACAGGCGACGAACTGATTATGACAATTGGTGCAGGAACAGTATTTAAAATTGGTGAAAAGTTAATATAGCGATTAAAAAAAGTTTAAAACTCAACGAGTTTTAAACTTTTTTATTCCATGATTATAAGTTCTACTATTCCTGCAAGTATATCGTCTTTTTCAAGACCTACTCTTAAATTTCTAAGTCCCTTTTCACCTTTTGGCTTTGATTTTATACAAACATTTCTGTTTTCATCAACATAATAATATCCCATAACAGTTGCACCGTCTAATACTGCAACAATATGGTCCCCTTCACGGAAATTGTTTACTTCTATAAAGATAACAACCATGTTTTTTCCGTCTTTATCTTTTGTAACCCATGCTTTTCTTGATGGTGCATTATCATAAAACGGATGATAAATTCTTTTCCACACATTATTCTTATCAGGCGGCAAGGCAACATTTTTCAAAACAGGAATTTTTGAAACAATTGGATTTTCTTCCAATGTATCAGGTTCGTCCATAAGCGGAATTCCATCATTGAGCAGATATTCAGTAAGGCAACCAAAGCGTTTTGCATAAATTTTTGCCACATTATAAGAAACACTTACTTTTCCGCTTTCATACCCTGAAATTCTTGCAGCAGAACAACCAACAAGTTTTCCCATTTCTGCCTGAGTAAGACCATGACTTAATCTTAACTTCTTGATTTTTTGTGAAATCATTTGTGCCACCTCCCCTTTTTTACAGATTATACTATTTTTCGATTAATTTTGCAACTGTTTTTTTATTATTTATTTTAGGTATGGCTTTTTTGCAAAAATCGTGGTATACTATTTAACAAAAAAGCGATTGGAGTTTTTAAAATTGCAGACAGTAAATATAAAAAAAGGAGTAAATCTCCATTTTATCGAAGGGGACAGATTTAAAACATCACTTTTAACCTTCAATTTCACACAGCCTCTTAAAAATCCGGATGCGTCTTATAACGCACTTATTCCCGCAGTTTTAAGACGAGGCTGTAACAGATACCCCAAAACCACTTATCTTAATACTTATTTAGATGATTTATATGGTGCAAACGCAAGTTATGCCATTAAGAAAAAAGGTGCAAATCAGGTGGTATCTATCAGATTTTCAACTATATGCGACACTATTGTGCCTGATTTAAAGCCATTTTCAAAATTGTGTGCTTTGGCAAAACAGATGATTTTCAACCCATATCTTCCTGATGATGAATTTTTTGACGAAGAATATGTTGAAAGAGAAAAAACAAATCTTATTCAGTTTATCGAAAGCGTTATAAACGATAAAAAAGAATATGCCAAAAAGCGCCTTATTGAAGAAATTTACAAAGGCGAAACTTACGGAATTTTTGAATATGGCAAAATTGAAGATATTGAAAAAATCACTGCCAAAGATTTGTTTGATTACTATAAAAAAATGCTTTCAGAAAGCACAATTGATATTTTTGCAAGTGGAAAATGCGATAAAGAATATCTTACCGATATCTTAAAAGAAGCATTTGCTCAGATTGCAACTTCAGGCGAAGGCTATACTAAACTTCCGACTGACTCAATTTCTGACAAAATTAATTATGTTTCTGAAAAAAGTGATATTACACAGGGCAAACTTTCTATCGGATTTAAAACCGATGTTACAACCGACCACAAACTTTACTATCCTATGGTTGTGTTTAACAATCTTTTCGGCGGAAGCCCACACTCAAAACTCTTTATGAATGTAAGAGAAAAGTTATCTCTTGCATACTATGCAAATTCAGGATACGACGGCTACCGCGGTCTTGTTATTGTAAACTGCGGAATTGAGTTTGACAAATACGAAGTTACCCTCTCTGAAGTTTTAAAACAATTGGAAGAAATCAAAAACGGCAATTTCACAGATGATGAACTTACCGCATCACTTCTTGCAATCACAAGCAGCCACAATGCCGCAAAAGACTCTATGACAGTAATGGAAGAATTTTGCTTCGGCGGTCTTGTATCAGGGCTTAACGCATCTTTGGAGGACTCTGTTGAAAAAATCAATGCAGTTACAAAAGAAGATGTAATTGAGGCAGCAAAAACTGTTACTGCCCACACAGTATTTTTCCTGAAAGGAGATGAGTAAAATGAGCAATATGAATTATTTTATCCTTGAAAATCAACTTTTGAATGAACAGACTTATATTTTCCAGGCAGACTGCGGAATGAGTATTTATATCACTCCAAAGCCGGGATTTCACAAAAAATGCGCAATGTTCGGCGTAAAATACGGATCAATTAAAAACCGCTTCAAAAAAGAAGGAGACAAAGATTTCACAGAAATCCCTGACGGTGTTGCTCATTTTCTTGAGCATAAATTGTTTGAAAGCGAAACAGGTGACGCTTTTGCAAAATATGCAAAAACAGGTGCAAACGCAAACGCATTTACATCTTTTACAAACACCGCTTATTACTTCACCTGCACAGACAAGTTTGAAGAAAATTTAAAAATCTTAACCGAACTTATGCAAACTCCATATTTCACACCTGAAAATGTTGCAAAAGAGCAAGGCATAATCGGTCAGGAAATCAATATGTATTTAGACCACCCGGGTTGGAGAGTTTATTTTAATCTTTTGGAAGGAATGTACCACACATTCCCTGTAAGAAGGGATATTGCAGGTTCTGTTGAAAGTATTGCAAAAATCACAGCCGATATGCTTTATGATTGCTATGATACTTTTTACAGTGCTTCAAATATGGTACTTTCAATCTGCGGAGATGTTGACCCATTTGAAACTGCAGAATATGCAAACAGTCTTTTAACCAACATAAGACCTGCAAAAAATGTTGAAGTAAACTACGACGAAGAACCTGAACATGTATTAAAACAAAAGGTTTCTCAAAAACTTTCTGTAAGTATGCCCCTTTTCAACATCGGCTTTAAAGACAATTTAAACGGATTTAACAGCGATACATTTATTTTCAAAGAAATCTTAGGCAACATCTGTCTTGAAGTTATGTTCGGAAGAAGCAGTGAGTTTTACAACACTCACTATGAATCAGGTCTCATCAACGACAATTTTGATTTAGAGTACAGTTTGGAGGCTGAATTCAGCCATACACTTATTTCAGGCGAAAGCGATAATCCTGAAAAAGTTTATGAAGAAGTTTTAAAAACTATTGAACATTTTGCCAAAAATGGAATTCCTGAAAGAGTTTTCAAGCGTCAGCTTAACATTTTAAAGGCAGACTTTATAAAGGAATTCAACAATGTTGAAACTACTGCAAGAAATATGATTGATGCACACTTCCACAGTTACAACATATACAACAATATGAGAATGTTTGATGTTATCACCGCAGAAGATGCAACCAAATATATCCGCTCAATGAGAAAGGAAAACTGCGTACTTTCAACCATTATGCCGAAAGAGTGATTTTATGAGTAATTTTGTGTCAATTTTCGGACTTGAATTAAATATCAGTTCTGTGGCGTTTCACATAGGTAACAAACCCATTTACTGGTATGGTATAATTATTGCTTTTGCATTGCTTTCGGGGTATTTTGTAAGTTCAGGTATTGCAAAGCAAGAGGGGCTTTCAAAGGACAATATTTTAGATATTGTACTCTGCGGAGCGCCCACAGCCATAGTGTTTGCAAGACTTTATTATGTTATTTTTTCTTTTGCAGATTACAAAGATAACTTATTAGAAATCTTTGCAATATGGAATGGCGGAATTGCAATTTACGGTGCTGTAATCGGTGCGGCGCTGGCCGCATACATATATGCCAAAGCAAAAAAATTAAACTGGAAAAGTGTTTTTGATGTTTCAATCATCGGTGTAATACTTGGTCAGGCAATAGGCAGATGGGGTAACTTTTTCAACAAAGAGGCCTTTGGAACAACAACAGAGTTGCCTTGGAAAATGGGACTTTACGATCAGGGCGAACTTATTTATGTTCACCCCACATTCTTATATGAAAGTCTTTGGAATTTTATTGGTCTTTTTGTGCTTCTATACATCAACAAAAACAAAAAGTTCAAAGGTCAGACCTTTTATTCATACCTTGTGTGGTATGGAATAGGCAGATTTTTCATAGAAGGCTTAAGAACGGACAGCCTTTATATCGGCGCTTTCAGAGTTTCACAATTACTTGCGTTGGTAACTGCAATTATCGGAATTATTTTAATTATAATAAACTTAAAGAAAGAGAAATCTCAAAATTGAGATTTCTTTTTTTGTGAAAAATTTGCGAAATTTTTCGTTTTTTTAGTATATTTCTTTGCATTTTCTATCAATTTGTGATAAGATATATAGTGATTATATGTGTATTCATATAAATAAAGTATTAAAACGGCGGTGTATTATGTCCATTGCACTTTATCAGAAGTATTTTGATATGCTTTCAACAAGTTATGAAAACAAAATAGGTCTTTATGACAATCATGGCATTGTTGTTGCATCAAACAAGAAAAATTTAATAGGCTCAAAACTCAAAGACCTTGATTTTACATATTCTTCTTTTTCTTTGAGTGATGATTCAAGTATTCGCTTTTCACTTTTCACTGAAGGCACAGAAGAGTTTGCAAAACTTACTGTTCCTGTAATCAGGGCTGCAATAAACACCCTTTCTGCCAACAGCAGAGTTTTGGTTGACTCTGAATATTTCTTCAAGCAGTTAATCAAGGGGCAGTTGGAAGACGCTTACTGGAAAGCCCCTTGTCTTGAAATTCCCGATGAACTTTTAAGAACTGTGTTTGTGGTAAAACTTTCAAGCAAAAACATTCCACTTGCTCTTAAAATCATCAGAGAAGTTGCCCCTGCAAGAGAAAACGATTATATTTTCCCCAACGAGTCAAATGAAATCGTATTTATACGCCATTTCAAGTCAGAACCTACATCTATGAGACTTTTGCAGATTGCAACACAAATCTCAACAGGAATTATGTCTGAACTTGTAGAACAGCCTGTTATTGCAATCGGTGCACCAAGTACAAATCTTGAAACTTTAAGCCGTTCATATAAAACTGCGGTAGACGCACTGAATATCGGCTCTGTATTTGAAAACAGAAATAAAATCTATTCATATATGACTCTTGGTATAAGCAGACTTATAACCTCTGCTCCTGTTGAAAAATGCAAAGCATTTTTGAATGAAGTTTTAAGCGATAATGTTTTAAAAGAACTTGACGAAGACACTATGTCAACCGTTCAGCGTTTCTTTGACTATGACTTAAACATTTCATTAACCGCAAGAGAACTTTATATTCACAGAAACACTCTTGTTTACAGACTTGACAGAATTCAGGATTTAACAGGTCTTGATGTAAGAAAATTCGACGATGCGTTGCTTTTTAAAATCGCAATGCTCATTCAGAAATATTTAAGAGCCTCCAGAGGCAATTAGGAGTTGATTTTTTGATTATCGCACGAAATGTCGGCAAACGATACGACGAAGGAAACGAAGTTTTAAAAAATGTTAATTTTATAATCGAAAAAGGTGAATTTGTCTTTTTGGTAGGTGCATCAGGCGCAGGCAAATCCACTTTAATCAAAATGTTTTTGCGTGAAACCGTTCCCTCTGAAGGGGAATTTATAATGAACGATGTGAACATCGCAGACTTAAAGCATAAAGACATCCCATTTTTCAGACGCGGTCTTGGAGTAGTTTTCCAGGATTTCAGACTGTTAGAAGACAGAACTGTTTATGAAAATGTTGAATTCGCCATGATTATTGTTGGCGCTTCCAAAAGATTAAGACGCAAAAAAATCCCTATGATTTTAAATCAGGTAGGACTTACTGCCCGTGCAAAAGCGTACCCATCGCAACTTTCAGGCGGTGAAAAACAGCGTGTTGCAATTGCAAGAGCCATTATAAACAATCCGTCAGTTCTTGTGGCAGACGAGCCAACAGGTAACTTAGACCCTGAAAATGCTCACGAAATTATGCAACTTTTGGACGATATCAACAAAAACGGTACAACCGTAATTGTTGCAACCCACGCAAAAGATATTGTTGACGATATGCAAAAACGCGTTATCGCAATAGAAAACGGAAGTATTGTAAGAGACGAAGAAAAGGGTGTGTACGGCTATGAGAATTAACAATTTAAATTATTATGTTGCCCAGGCATTTAAGAGTTTTCGTAAGAATAAACTTATGAGCATAGCATCTGTTACCACAACCTTTGCGGCACTCTTTATTTTAGGAATTTTCATTTTGCTTACACTTAATGTAAACTCATGGGCAGAAGATTTTTCAAGAAGTTGTCAGATTCAGGTTTTTGTAGATGAGGCACTTTCAGAAGAAGAATATGATGCAGTAAATGCAAAAATTTTAAAAATTCCTTCAGTTGAGAAAACTGAAAAATATACAAAAGAACAGATTTTTGAAGAAATGCGTGTAAAACTTAAAGAAAAGGCTGATATTTTAGCAGGTCTTGAACACGACAATCCTTTCAGAAACTCATATAAAATCACACTTTCTGATTTAAGTCAGACAAAAGAAGTTACAAAAGCACTTGAAAAAATCGAAGAAATTGTAAATATAACAGATTTTCAGGAGTCTGCGTCAATTATTGTAAAAGTAGTAGACACAATCAAAGCCGCAAGTCTGTGGCTTATGGTGATACTTCTTATAATTTCTGCATTTATTGTTTCAAACGCAGTTAAAATTTCACTTTATGCAAGAAGACGCGAAATCAACATTATGAAATATGTAGGTGCAACAGACTGGTTTATCAGATGGCCCTTTGTTATCGAAGGTGTAATTATCGGCATCTATGCCGCACTTATTTGTTTTGTTATTATGTGGCTTGCTTACCTTGGAATAAGTTCAAAGGTTACAATTGCAACCTTTACACTCCTTCCTTTCAGTGCCGTTTGGTCAACTCTTGCACTGTCATTTATAATAGTGGGTGTTGTTATCGGCTCTTTGGGGAGTATTTTCTCAATAAGAAAGCATCTTAAAGTTTAATCTGGAGGCAGAATATGAATTATAACTTTAAAAGAATTGTTACCATAATAGTTCTTATTTGCTTTTTAGGCATTACTGTTTTTTCTGTTATTGCACCATTTTTTGCATATGCCGCTCCAAGTCAGAGTGAAGTTAATGCAGTACAGAAAAAGAAGCAGGAAGAACAAAGAAAAATCAACGAAGCAACCAAAGAAAAGAAACACGCTTTAAACGAAAAAAGTCAGATTGAAACAAAGATTGACAGTGCTCAGGCTGAAATTGACGCCCTGCAAAAAGATATAGACGATGCAAACGCAAGAATTGCTCAGAAAGAAACTGAACTTGCAGAAGCAGAACAAAAAGCCGAAAATCAGTATGAAGCAATGAAATTAAGACTTCGTACAATGTACGAGGATAATTCTTCATCATACATATCTTTGTTGTTTTCGGGAGACAATCTTACAGATATGTTTTCTATGGCAGAACTTATCAAACAGTTGTTAGACTATGATAACAACATGTACGATAAATTTCTTGCCACAAAAGAGGGCATTGAGTCTGCAAAAAAAGATATAGAAACTGAAAAAGAAAACTACGAAAAAACTCAGAATTCATTTAAAGCAAAAAGAAACGAACTTCAGGGTTTGAAATCCGAACTTTCAAGCACAATTTCAAAACTTGAAAATGACATAGAAGCATATAAAAAAGCATATGCTGAATTTGAAAGACAGGAAAGTGCATTAAAAGCGCAGATTGCTGCTACTTTAAGAGGCTCATCATCAGGCGGTGCAAGTTATTCAGGCGGGCAACTTCAATGGCCTACACCGGGATATACTTACATTACAAGCCCATTCGGTAACCGTCTGCACCCGACACTTAAAGTATACAAACTCCACACAGGATTTGACATCGCTGCCCCAATGAACGCAACTGTTGTTGCCGCAGAAGACGGCAGAGTTGTTACCGCACAGTATAATTCCGCTTACGGAAATTACATTGTAATCAATCACGGTAACGGACTGAGTACACTTTACGCTCACAACACCACATTGCTTGTTTCTGCAGGTACTCAGGTTACCCGCGGTCAGGCAATCGCAAAAGTAGGAAGTACAGGATTTTCAACAGGCCCTCACTGCCATTTTGAAGTAATGGTAAACGGCACCTGCACAGACCCTGCGAAATATTTTTAATAAATTATAGGAGAATTTGATTTGAAGTTAAAACGACGCATCAAAACCATAATTAAATATCTGCTTTGTGCCGCTGTTGCATCAGTTGTAACTTTTGTTATAACTCTTACCCATTTTGGCGGTTCGGAGTTTTTGCTCAGGTTTCTTATTAAAAACTATTATGCAGGCGAAGTTGATCAACTTGCCATAGAAGATGGTGCAAAAGCAGGAATAGTCGCATCTTTGAAAGATGAGCATTCAATTTATATTGACTCTGAATACGGCTATGACCATTTTGAAAATATGATTTCGGGGGAATACTCAGGCATCGGTGCGGTTTTAACCCAATTAAACAAAAAAGCGGTTATCACACAAATTTATCCTGACTCACCTGCACAAAAGGCAGGACTTCTGGTTGGAGATATAATTGTTGAGTCTGACGGGGTTCAATCCAAAGGAAGCACTTTAACCGAAATTTCTCACAGACTTCAGGGTGAAGAAGGAACAAAAGTTTCTGTTAAAGTAGACAGAAACGGTGAAATTTTAGAGTTTGAACTTACCCGTGCGCCAATAAGCGTAAAGGCTGTTACATCTGAAATTATAAATGGCGATACAGGATATATAAGAATTTCGGAATTTGATGTGAATACCGATAAGGAACTTATCCTTGCCTTAAACGAACTGAAAGACACAAAAAAACTTATAATTGATTTAAGAGATAACCCGGGCGGATATATGGATGTTGCAATAAACACCATTGACCTTTTTATAAACGAAGGCAACATTGTTACCGCAAAATATAAATCAGGTGAAACAAAATACGATGCAACAAGCAAAAATGAAACTCCTCTTTCTGATGAATTTTTGCTTAAAACTCCTTTGTGCGTTTTGGTTAACCAGAACAGTGCAAGTGCATCGGAAATCTTTTCTGTTGCTTTAAAAGACTACGACAGAGCAACAATAGTCGGAACAAAAACATTCGGCAAAGGCTCAATTCAAAGTACATTCGCTTTAGATAATAACAGTGGTGTAAAACTTACAATCGGTCATTTTTACTCTCCAAAGGGAACAAAAATCGACAAAGACGGCGTAAAACCTGATATTGAGGCTATTATTCCTGAAGAATTTTCCAACGTTCCTGTGGAAGAAATCCCCAAAGAACAGGACACTCAGTTAAATGCTGCAATAGAATTTTTAAAAAAATAAAAAAAATTAAAAAAATTTCAAAAAAACTATTGACAAACACATCGAAATACAGTATAATATGTCTTGCGGTTTGAAAAAAACCAAAATATCAAAAAGAAGCTGGTGTAGCTCAATTGGCAGAGCAGCTGATTTGTAATCAGCAGGTTGCGGGTTCGAGTCCCATCACCAGCTCCATTATTTGGGAGAGTTCCCGAGTGGCCAAAGGGGACAGACTGTAAATCTGCTGGCTATGCCTTCGGTGGTTCGAATCCACCCTCTCCCACCAAATAAAAAAACACCGACCAATAGGTCGGTGTTTTTTTCATGTCAGTTTGGATTGAACAGTAACAAAAGCGCGCAGAGTATCCACCTAACCCCTCATTGACAATCATCGCACCATATGATATAATAAACACGATTGATTTTATATATTTGGAGGAAGAATTATGAACTTAAAAACCCCTGAAAGTTTAGGTATCAGATCGGAAGATATTTTAGCATATATAAAACTTTTGGAAGAAAAAAATCTTTCAACTCACGATATTTTGATTATGCGCGGCGATGACCTTGCATTTGAAGCATACTGGGAACCTTTCCACAAAGATTTTCAGCACAGAATGTATTCTGTATCAAAAAGTTTTGTATCTTTAGCAACAGGTTTTGCACTGCAAGACGGTCTTTTGGAATTGGACGATCAAATGATCAAACACTTCCCTGAAGAACTCAAAGACCAGAAAGACGAAAACTTAAGAAATCAGACAGTAAGAAACATGCTTATGATGAGCACATCAAAGCCTCACAGATCATATTTCACTGACCGTCCTGATGACAGAGTTGCATACTACTTTGCAAACCCAAGCGAATTTACAAGAAAACCGGGACTTACTTTCTTATATGACAGTCCTGGCTCATTCGTTATCGGTGCTTTGGTTGAAAGACTCACCGGCAAACCATTTATGGAATATTTAAGAGAAAAAATGTTCGATAAAATCGGTGTTACCAAAGAAGCAAGATGCTTAAAATGTCCTGGCGGACACTCATGGGGTGATTCTGCGGTACTTTGCACTGCAAGAGATTTGGCTCTTACTGCAAGATTTGTTATGAACGGCGGAAAATGGAACGGAGAGCAAATCTTAAATGAAGACTATGTTCGTGACGCTACCTCTAATTTAATTATGACAGGCACAAAAAATGACGGTCTCTGCAATGCTCAGGGATACGGTTATCTGTTCTGGAGAACTTTGGACAATTCTTACATGTTCAATGGAATGGGTGGTCAGTTTGGCATCTGTGTACCTGACAAAGATCTTATTTTTGTTATCAATGCCGACAATCAGGGAAAAGACTACTCAAGAGATTTTGTTATTGACAATTTCTTTGAAATGATTTCAAGAAAAGTTTCAGACAAGCCACTTCCTGAAAACGAAAAGGCTCACAAAGAACTTCTTGATTATGCTAAAAACTTAAAACTTGCAATAGCAAGAGGTGAAACACACAATCCTATTGAAGAAAAAATCAATGGAAAAGTTTACAAAGCAGAAAAAAATGTTATGGGCATCAAATGGTTCAGATTTGATTTCAATGGCGATGAAGGCGTGTTCCATTATGAAAACGAACAGGGAGTAAAAGAAATCCCATTCGGTCTTAGCAAAAACGTTTTTGCCGAATTCCCTCAGGACGGATATTCTGACGAAATTGGTGCAAAACCGGGCAACCGTCGTTACAAATGCGCATCATCTGCCGCTTGGCTTCCAAATGATACCCTTGACTTAAAAGTTCAGATTATTGATACATACTTCGGTAACTTTGACGCATATGTTTCATTTGTTAGCAATTCAGCAGGTATTAAAATGACAAAAGCAGCAGAAGATTTCTTGAGAGAATATGAAGGTCTTTGCAGCGGAACAATAGAAGATTAATAAAAAGGGATGTAAATTAATTTACATCCCTTTTCTATTCTGTTGTTATCTGTACGCCGGGTGTTTAATTGCATAATGCTTTCTTTCAGGCATAATTATTGCAGAGAAGTTCCATATAGCATTAAATCTGCACATACCCTCTTTAACACAATTTTTGTCAGGTGCCCAGATTTCATCTGTTAATCCGTGGCCGTAAAAAGACCATTCAAAATCTCCCTGCACCTGGCTTGGCCCATGGACCAAAAGACAATCTATACCGCAGATATCAACTTTGTTTCCAGGCATTGACACTGTTGCATCAGGAAGATATTTTTTTACAATTTCAAAAACATCGTTATTTCCGCATACTGCGTATATTTGTTTTGCACTTGAATTCGCCATAATATGGCATATTTTTTTAACGCCATCTTCATATTCATCACGGGTGTTAATCATTCTGCCCGCCTTGACTTCATCTACAAAATCGCCTGTATGTATAATAATATCGGGTTTTATCACCTCGAGCATTTTTTCAATGTAAGGATACACATAAGACTGGGTATCGCTTATATGCAAAAGTTTTGTCCCCTTTTCCTTTGCAATTTCTTCAAAAAGTGTCATATCTTGCTCAATATAGTTTTGCACCATCTTTGCATCTGTTTCGGAGTCCATTAACATATTATCTCCACGCATTTTATATGGCAAATGAGATGGTTCGGCATATATTGACTTCCCTGCCCCACCAACATTTTTCACAGAAAGTGAACAGTTACATGGGGATTCATTTATTTTTAATCCCAGCATATTCCCAATTGCCTGATGGGTTTCTTTAAGCCCCACAACAAGCACGTCTTCCGAAGAAGAATAAATCTTTTCAAGTTCGGTTTTTAACTCCTGCATATTTTTGGGTGCATCCCAACAGATTACTTCAGAACCTGTAAATGCTGCTAAAATATCGGCAGTTTCTGTTGTGCACACCCCCCGAAGGGTATATATCCTGCCCTCAAATTTTATGTGTTTTAAGTATTCGCCCAAACGCACAGCTTGTTGTTTGCCCAAATCTGTCAATGACAATTCACAAACAGGAGATTCTGTACGGTCATCCACCTGACCGTGATGAGTTACATAAATTTTCAAATGTCCGCTCTCCTTTCTGTAAGTCTTTCATCTTCCTTATGCTCAACCGCAAACTCCTTATTTACCATATATATCGGATTTGTAAGAAGAACACATTTTCCTTTTTCGTTATAAAGTTCCGCACGTTGGAAAGCCACTTTATTTTCATTCAGTTTCAATATGCTTTCGTACTCAAAACGAGGTTCATTTATCGTGATGCTTTCTATTACATTTGAGTTTTCAACAAGTCTGAACTTCCAACCGTTTTTTATGTTTTCTGCCGAAAATTTTATTTTAACACTATCAGTTTCATCGGCAACAACAACAGACCCCATTTGTATACCGTTTTCTGTTTCAAAACGCACCTCGCCTTTAAGGGCAGTCGGGTCCCCTGTATACATTCTTCCTTTTTTCATGGCTTCAGTAAAATATTCCACATCTATTGGATATGTTAAGTTCTCATCAACGCCAATATATGCAACAAAGTTATTTCCTTCAAACCAGCCATCATTATTTGCGTGGCAGTCGTTTGCTCCGTAGCCCGACAAGAATATGCCGTCAAGTGCAAGCATATCCCACAACTTAAGATAATACTCAAATTCAAATCTTCTGCCATCAGGGAAACCAACCTCCATAAGGGTTGCACCAAGGGCATTATTATTTACAAATTCGTTGTAAGTATCATTAAACAATGCCTTTTTAGTTTCCTCATCCAATCCATTCATCTCTTTGCTGATTTTTTTGATATTCGATGTAACAAACGGATGATTTATTGCAAATATCCCACCATATTTTTTAACGTGCTCAATTGCTTCAGCTTCAGAAACCTGATAATCATTTTTGTAATACTCTATAACAGGCACCGATGTTGAAAAACAATTTTTGTGCTCTCCTGCTCCTGAAATTTCAAAAGCAACAAAGGGTTTTACATTGTATATCTCACCTGCTTTGTCAGCTGCTTTCTGCAAACCTTGTCTTAACCCCTCACAGATGTTTCCTCGCACAATTTCAAAGTCTCCCACCTTTGCAGCAGCCACCACATCGTTTTTAGTCTGAAGCACTATATACAATGTATCAAAGGCATTATCTTTTCCACCGATAGGCACCTCTTTAGAAACATCTTTGCTAAGATTAAATATTATAGTTCCGCTTGTCTGCTTTAAAGGAATCACCTGATTATACTCACTTTCAAGGCCATCGGTATCCCCCAGAACATAAAGCATATATGCATTTTTCATTTCAGGCGGTCTTTGTGAAAGTTTTGCAGCAAAAATAAGCCTTGCATTTTCATCAGGGAAAAACTCCTTTAAATCAACACTTACAGTAAGTTCCCCCGCCAGAGAAAAGGTGTGTCTTTTACCGCTTGATTTAAAATAAACTCCCGAACTCGACCACTCGTCCCCACTTTTGTTTGAGTTGATAGTAAGTGTTTTATCGTGAGTATTTACAATCAATTCAGTTTGCTCATTTATTTTTTCAAAACCTTCTGCTCTTTTACCGTCGGTTTTAAAAAGGCCGTCACCGAAACTATATTTTGTAATATAATTTTCCATCAATCCCATACGTGTATCATGATCAGTAAACCATATGTAATTCATGCCAAGTTTATTTGCATTGTACATATCAAGAGCCATTGACGCACCTAAGTCGCAGGAGGCGTGTAAATGCATATGCATCGGATAATATTTGAAATTCTTTCTATCCATACCGCACCTTTCCTTTTTGAGTAATTTACAACCATTATACACCCAAATTTTAAGTTTTGCAAGAGATATATCCTAAATTTGAAAATGCGTTGCCAGTCTTGTCTGCACTCACTGATAAAACAGTTCACCGAACTGTTTTATTTAATCGTTCGTACCTTCTTGATAGGTTCGAATCCCTTTGGTTCTCGGGATTCTACCCGTTTGCGGTGCCCGAAAAACCTTTTCGCTCCGCTTGGTTTTTCGACCGCAGCACAGTCCTGCGCCTTCGCTTCATCATCCACCGGATGCGCTCAGGCTCGGACACCCTCTTGCCGGAGCCGGCGCTCAGGTTCGTCCGAATTTCTTTGGCAACACAAAAAGCACCCTGATGGGTGCTTTTTGTGTTGGCGGAGAAAGAGGGATTTAAGAATGTTTCACATTCTTTCTGCTTGGCGACCGAAAGCTAAGGCTTTCAGTACCCGCCTGCGCACCACTCACTGATAAAACAGTTCACCGAACTGTTTTATTTTACCGTTCGTGCCTTCCGAAGGGTTCGAATCCCTTTGGTTCTCGGGATTCTACCCGTTTGCGGTACCCGAAAAATCTTTTCGCTTCCGCTTGATTTTTCGACCGCGGCACAGTCCTTGCGTGCTCCCTTCACCCGCCACCGGCGGCGGTCGCTACGCGGACACCCTCTTGCCGGAGCCGGGGCTCAGGTTCGCTTGAATTACTATTTCCGTGCAAGCAAAAAAGACACCCTACGGTGTCTTTCTTTCTTGGGGGGGAAAGAGGGATTCGAACCCTCGCGCCGGGGAATCCCGACCTAACGGTTTAGCAAACCGCCCCCTTCGGCCGACTTGGGTATTTCTCCGAATAATAAAAAATATTTTATTGGTAAAAAAAAGTGGCGGAGAGGGTGAGATTCGAACTCACGGCCCTTACGAGTCACTGGTTTTCAAGACCAGCTCCTTAAACCACTCGGACACCTCTCCACAGCACTTTATTATATTAACACATTATTTTTGTTTTGTCAATACTTTTTTTAAAAAAGTATCAAACTTTTTTCAAATTTTAATTACACCCTGTCAAGATATATTTCTTCGCCCGGCTTAATTTCAAACTCTACTGCACCATTGATAAAATCACCGTTACTGTGAATAAGCGAAAGTGTTGTAGTTGTTGGGTTATAAATATATCTGCTGTCAACTGACATAACAAGATTTAAAAATGCCGAATAATAATCGCAAATTTCAATATTGGTAGCAAACCATATATCATCCTGTTCACTCAGTCTTTTAAGTGCTTCTTCAAAAGTTCCCCATAAATTACGGCGATCTGTAATATGTGAGTGTCCATACACATAAAGCATCTGTGACTGATTAAAACTTGCATTTCCTGATTTAATAAATCTGTCGCAAATTTCTAAGTACTTCGGATTTGTATCGCAAACTGTTGGGTGCCAGTAATACCAATCGCTTGGCATACGGAAATTTTCTGTGCAATTCGCAGTTCTTGCATACTTTATTCCGCAGTTTTTCAAAAGCGGAACACTTGCATCATTATAAGCAGTATAAGGATACGCAAAGCCTCTTACAGCACCGCCAAACACCTTTTCAAGATTTTCTCTGTCCTTTATAATTTCATATGTAGCAGTCTGCGGTTCAACTCTGTCAATATACACATGGGTAAGTCCGTGAACTGCAACTTCATGACCTTTATAAACTTCTTTAGGATTTTCTATTTCTCCGAAACGAACATCACCGCTACACAAATTAAAAGTACCTTTAATCCCGTACTTATTCATTAAGTCAATCATAATTTTATCTGTGATGCCACCGTCATCGTAACTGAATGTTGCTACTTTTCTTTTTCCTCCAGGGAATGTTGGATATACTGCCATTTTATCACCTTTTTCTTTTTTTACATTATAGAATTCGTGCACAATTTAGATGCCGCAAAATCATTTTACCAGGAGTAAAAATGCTTGCTTGCAAGGGCATTTTTGTGACGCCGTCAATTGACACAGTGCTCGCAAGAGCATAAAGGAGCGTTAGCTCCCGAGAATTTTATGAAATAAAATTCTGTGTGTGTCAATTATATCACAGTAAAAACTCATAGTCAATATTACACAAAAAATCTGCCAAAAGAAAACAGTCCGTATCCAAGTTGATTGTCTTTGCCGTAAAAACCCAGATCATCTGCGTAAATATTTATAATAAGACTTATTTCTTCAGGACTCAAGAGCCTTCCGAATCTGATTTTCGCCTTGCCCTGCAAAATTGCAACTGCACCCGAAATAAGCGGTGTTGCCATAGAAGTTCCGCTCAAAAGCGCATAAGTGTTGTTTTTATAAGTAGACAATATATTAGTTCCTGCGGCGGCAACCTGAGCACAATTTCCCTGAGAAGAAAAAGGCGCACGATTTAAATTCATATCCACCGCAGTTACTGCAATTACGCTATCGTATTTTGCAGGATATCCTATTGTGTCCTCATCACCGCTACCGCCGTCATTTCCCGCCGCACCTACTAAAACGATGCCGTTATCACAGCACTTTTTTACCATTATTTTTTCATATTCATTTGGTTCTGAAGATGAAAAAGACATATTTATAACATTAACATTTTGAGAAATCAACCAATCAAAACTTTTTATAATGGCTTCGGTTTTCGCCTGACCGCCGTCGCCAAAGGCTTTTGCGATATAAAGGTCGCATTTAGGGGCGGCTCCCACCACTCCGATACCGTTTCTGTTGGCGCAAATCGTCCCTGCCACATGTGTTCCGTGACCATTGGTGTCTTCAACATCTTTTTCGTATTTACTTGTAAAATTCTTATATGCCTTTACTCTGTCCCTTAAATCCTCATGGTCTAAATCCACTCCTGTATCAATTACTCCCACCTTTATTCCCTCTCCCATTGTTTCGTGCCATTCGTACATAACGCCAAGCATTTTAACGCCATAATCCACAGTTTCTTTTGGAACTGCTTTTGTTGTAGCAAGAAGTTTGTAATCAGATATTTTATACATAAAAAAACCCCTTTTATAAATCAGTTTATGACTTATAAAAGAGGTATGTGATTATTCTTCTGTTGTTTCCTCAGTTTCCGGTACTATTATTTCAGACTCAGCCGAAGCATTTAAAACTTCCAGCGCCGAATCACAGATTTTCTGCGCAAGTTTTACAATAAAATCATCATCCATTAAAAGTGCAAGGTCGTCAGGGTTTGACATAAATGCACTTTCTACGATAATTGACGGCATATTCGCTCTGTAAATTACGATATATCTTGGATTGTTCAGAAGTCCTGCTTTTCTCAATCCCAGCGATGCAATATTTTCATAGAAAATATTTGAAATCTGCTTGTTGGTGATATCAGAAAATTTTGTGGTAGTATCTGCATAGCAAATCTGAACGCCTTTTGCAGAATTGTTTTCTGCTGCATTATTGTGAAGGGACATATAAAAATGCGCACCCATTTCGTTTGCAATCTCTGGTCTGCGTGTTACTGCAATAGCCTCATCGCTCTCACGAACCATATAGGTGTTTGCACCATTGTCAACAAGCATTTTATTAACAAGTTTTGCAATTTTTATATTAACATCTTTTTCGTAAATTTCTTTGCCGTTCCATTTACCGATTGTACCCACTTCGCTGCCGCCGTGGCCCGGGTCGATAAACAAAAGTTTTTCTTTTGCCGCATCAGATAAAACAATCGGGCTTACATAAGAACCTGACTCAACAGACTCATTTTCTGATTCATTTCCAAATGAAATCACAAAGTTTGAACCTGCAACTGATGTTGAATAAGGAATATCTTTTTTCAAATCAACAACAATTCTTGTAACACTTTCCGAAAACTGCCCGCTTCTTACACCATTGATATCAGAATTTTCGCTTTTATATGTTGATGCATTACTTGCAAGAGTACAATTTTCAAAGTCGAAAACAATTCTTCTGGGGCTGTCAAGATTAATAACTGAAGGCTTGAGTTTTCCAACACCGCTTAATGTGATTGTGGTGCGTGTGCTTGTATCTCGAACTGAAATTTCCCCTAAAATATAGTCGTTTACGTTGTTGTCAGGCTCAGGGGTCGGTTCAGGTTCAGGCATTGGCTCAGGCTCAGGCATTGGCTCGGGTTCAGGCTCGGGCTCGGGGATTGGTTCAGGTTCTATCTTTTCGCCAACAACTGAAACTGTTGATGTTTTATCCTCCCACCCTACTGTCATACCAAGTTCTGTACCCACAAATCTTACAGGGATCATAGTTCTTCCATCAATAATTTTTGCAGGGACATCAAGTTCTTTGAATTCTGTGTTTACTACAGTTAAATTTTTCCCCACAAAAAGCATAACAACGGTATCGGAATATTTCACCGTAACGCATTTTGTGGCAGGCTCCCACTCCACCTTTGCTCCAAGTTCTTCAAACACCGCTCTTGCAGGAATTAAAGTTCTTCCGCTTTCGATTACGGGAGCAACATCTGTTTTTGCAATTTCTCCGTTTACTTTTAAAGTAATTGCTCTTTGAGCAAGAGCAGGAGAGCACATATTTATAATTATAATTAATGCTAAAATAATCGGTTTAAAAAATTTCATGGCACACCTCGCTATTCTAATAATAGCAGAAAATGTGCCATTTTTCAATATATTTCGCTACAATTCCAAAAATTTCACAAAATCTTCACCACTTATAAAGTGATTTTTTCAAGTTTAGCCCCTGATGCCGAAATCAGGTCGGCAGGTTTTACTTCCATCTGATATCCGGGTTTTCCTGCACTCACAAGCATTGTTTCAAGATTTAAACAACTTTCATCAATAACCGTTTTAAATGGCTTTTTCATACCAATGGGCGAACAACCGCCCCTGATATAGCCGGTGATTTTAGTAATATCTGCAAGTTTGATAAGTTCCACACTTTTTTCAGAAACGCTCCTTGCACAAGCCTTTAAATCAAGTTCCTCCGCAACAGGAACAACAAAAACATAATGCTCTTTTGATGCGCCTACGCAAACAATGGTTTTAAACACAACCTCTTGTGGTTTGCCCGTGATTTTGGCAATTTCCACACCGTCCATAAATTCTTTGCACTCATAAGTGTGCATTTTATATTCTATTTTATTAGTTTCCAAAATTCTCAGCGCATTGGTTTTAAAATTAGCCTTTGCCACAACATATCACCTCATTATAAGTATACAACAAAAAACTTCAATTTACAAGAAAAAGGAGATGTAAAAAAGCCCAGATCACAAAAATGGCTTAAAATCAATATAAAAAGATGTAGCAAAACCTTAAAATATCATACAGAATGAAAAATATCCTGACAAATCATGATTTTTCTTTACTTAAAACCATTTTTGTTACGAAAAAACTTCGCCATTCGCTGTATCTATATACAGCTTCAGGTATCCAAACGCCAAAGGAAGCCTTTGGCGTTTGCTCAGTTTTTTCGTTCTGAACATTTTTCCCTATCTCCCGAAAAAGGGAATGTAAATAAAATTACATTCCCCTTAAATTTCTATCATATTTATTTGTTTGTTGTTCCTTTTTGCGTAATTTATTGTGTGTGCCGTTCCACCTGTGGGTGGATTGTCGCTGACCGCAATCACCAATGACGAATTGTCCACCATATACATATTCCGTTTAAAAAAGCAATCTTTGGTGTAAAATGGCGAAATAACCACATACTTTTTGCACCTGTGAATACAAGTCATATATCTGTCCCTGTATTCTTGCTCCCAGGTTATACTCTGTCCCTTGTAGGGAATTGCGCAATAAAGTTCAATTTCAGGATACTTTTCTTTTAACTCTAAAACCGCCTCTGACGCCCATAAGTCAACCCCCAACGCCATTCCGCTGATAAAATTAGTGTAACCACCCTGTATGGCCTTTTCGATTTCATCTTTCAACCTTTTCTTTAACTCAACACACCCTTTTGCATGTTCATTATATTTAAAAGGAAAACTCTGCGGACGCTTCCCCGTAAAGCAACAAGTATTTTTCAGTTCCATAACGCACCCCTTAAATTCGTATATCTAAATTATAAAATGTAATTTAAATAAAGTCAACAAAATGTTGAAAGTTACAAATTGTAACATAATTATTGTAACAAATTGTTACAATAATGTCAAGAGGTGATTTTATGAAAGGGTTAAGACAAATAAGAATAGCCAAAAATTTAAATCAGCAAAAAGTTGCTATGGACTTGAACATTTCAAGAGAAGCCCTTTCCCACTACGAAACAGGCAGACGTGAACCGAGCCTTGATATGCTTAAAAAACTGTCTGAATATTTTAATGTATCAATAGACTACCTCATAAACGGAGAAGAATTTAAAAACGGTGTGAAATAATTCACACCGTTTTAATTATATCCATCATAATGAATTGAAAAAAATTCACCTGTTTCCTGCTCCGAAGCGTCGCTAAAAAGCATAAAATCATAAAATCCCAGGACATACGCCTGGGATTTCATTCTTATAAATTTACAAACCTACCAAGGAATTGGAAAAATTGCTTCAGAATGGGAGAACTGAACCCGAAGGCGTATATAAGATACGCCGAGTTAGGTGAAGTTATTCCATTATGGACAATTTTAACATTCCGCAGTCTTATAACTGTGGACCTGCTGCAACCAATGCCTTACCTGCATCGTTACCTGTGTATTTGTCGAAGTTCTTAACGAAACGACCTGCAAGATCTTTTGCTTTTGTTTCCCATTCTGCAGCATCTGCATATGTGTCTCTAGGATCAAGGATTCCTGTGTCAACACCTGGAAGAGCAGTTGGAACTGCGAGGTTGAAGTAAGGAATTTCTTTTGTTTCTGCTTTCAAGATTGAGCCGTCTAAGATAGCGTCGATGATACCTCTTGTATCTTTAATTGAGATACGTTTGCCTGTACCATTCCAACCTGTGTTTACGAGGTATGCTTTAGCACCGCTCTTTTCCATTTTCTTAACGAGTTCTTCAGCATATTTTGTTGGGTGGAGTTCCAAGAACGCCTGACCGAAGCATGCTGAGAATGTTGGTGTAGGTTCTGTAATACCACGTTCTGTACCTGCAAGTTTTGATGTGAAACCTGACAAGAAGTAGTACTGAGCCTGTTCAGGAGTTAAGATTGAAACAGGAGGAAGTACACCGAAAGCATCTGCTGAAAGGAAGATTACGTTCTTAGCATCAGGAGCTGCTGATACTGGACGAACGATCTTTTCAATGTGATCGATTGGGTATGATACACGTGTATTTTCTGTAACTGAACCATCATCAAAGTCGCAAACACCGTTTGCATCAACAGTAACGTTTTCTAAAAGTGCGTTACGTTTGATTGCTTTGTAGATGTCTGGTTCTGATTCTTTATCAAGGTTAATAACTTTTGCATAGCAACCACCTTCGAAGTTGAATACGCCATTGTCGTCCCAACCGTGTTCGTCGTCACCGATCAAAAGTCTCTTAGGATCTGTTGAAAGTGTAGTTTTACCTGTACCTGAAAGACCGAAGAAAAGTGCTGTGTTTTCGCCGTTCATATCAGTATTTGCTGAGCAGTGCATTGAAGCGATGCCTTTAAGTGGGAGATAGTAGTTCATCATTGAGAACATACCTTTTTTCATTTCGCCGCCGTACCATGTGTTCAAGATAACCTGTTCACGTGATGTAATGTTGAATGCAACAGCAGTTTCTGAGTTAAGACCTAATTCTTTGAAGTTTTCAACTTTTGCTTTTGAAGCATTGTAAACAACAAAGTCAGGTTCAAAGTTTTCAAGTTCTTCAGCAGTTGGGTTGATGAACATGTTTTTAACAAAGTGAGCCTGCCAAGCAACTTCCATGATGAATCTGATTGCCATTCTTGTGTCAGCGTTTGTACCGCAGAACAAGTCCATAACATAGAGTTTCTTGTCTGAAAGCTGACCTACTGCCAAGTCTTTCAATTCTTTCCATGTAGCTTCGCTGCAAGGATGGTTGTCGTTTTTGAACTCATCTGATGTCCACCAAACAGTGTCTTTTGAGTTTTCGTCCATAACGATGAACTTGTCTTTAGGTGAACGACCTGTGTAAATACCTGTCATTACATTAACTGCGCCAAGTTCTGTTTCCTGACCAACTTCAAAACCTTCTAATGAAGCGTCTGTTTCAGCTGCAAATAATTCTTCGTATGAAGGGTTGTGAATAACTTCCTTCACACCAGCAATACCATATTTGCTTAAATCGATGTTTTTCATAATTTTTAACCTCTTTTCTGAGTATATTTTACTTATCCGAATCGGGCTTTTCGAAACTCACCCAATCATACTACTACATCATACCATAAAAAAAGCAAAATTGCAATAAAATTTGTAAAAATTTTGAAAAAAGTTTATAACAAAAAGACCATCTATTTAAAGACAGTCTTTTATTTAATTATTCAGTTCAAAGAAACTTCTTCCGCTTCGCACAACGGAACCATACTTTCTAAATCTTCCCACACCATAACTTTTACTTTGTCATATTTTTCGGTTGTTGTAAATGGTATTGTT
>JAZRDC010000090.1:0-1908 GCA_045660065.1 Clostridia bacterium | reverse complement strand
TGGCGTTGCTTCAGTTGTTCGTTCATATGAAACAAAAAAAGATTTGGAAAGCATTAAATGTTTAATCAGCGATGTTTTTTCTTCACAACTTTCAAATGCAAAAACTTTCAAATGTGCTGCAAAACGCTCAGATAAACAATTCCCGATGAAGTCCCCTGAAATTTGTGCTTTAGTCGGCGAATATATTCTTGATAATTTTCAGCATTTAAGTGTAAATGTGGAAAATCCTGATGTAGTTATAAATATTGAAATCCGTGATTATGGCGCATATGTTCATACAGGTAAAATTCGTGGAGCGGGTGGTATGCCTGTTGGAAGTAATGGTAAAGCTACATTGCTTTTGTCAGGTGGTATTGACAGCCCTGTTGCAGGATATATGACTGCCAAACGTGGTGTTGAATTAAATGCAGTACATTTTTATTCACACCCATATACAAGCGAGCGTGCAAAGGAAAAGGTTATTGAACTTGCAAAAATCTTATCACAGTATACAGGACCTTTTAATCTTCATATTGTTCATTTTACAAAACCACAACTTGAAATATATGAAAAATGTCCCGATGATGAACTTACAGTTATAATGCGTCGTGTTATGATGAAAATTACTGAAAAAATTGCTTATAACACCAACTCTATAGCTTTGGTAACGGGTGAAAGTATAGGTCAGGTTGCAAGTCAGACATTAGAGAGTCTTGGTGTTACTGATGCGGCTACAGATTTACCGGTAATCAGACCGTTAATTGGTATGGATAAGGAAGAAATTGTTACCATTGCTCATAAAATTGACACTTTTAAAACATCTATTCTGCCATATGAAGATTGTTGCACAGTATTTGTACCTAAGCACCCCAAAACAAAACCAAAACTTTATGATATATTAGAGTCAGAAAAAGTCCTTGATATGGAAAATATTATCAATGAATGTATTGAGTCACTTGAAACAATATATATTCATCCATAAGGAGTGATTTTAGTGAATTGCGAAATAATTGCAGTTGGTACTGAAATTTTGCTTGGTGACATATTAAATACAAATGCGCAGTATTTATCTCAGGAAATTTCAGCACTTGGAATTAATATGTTTCATCAATGTGTTGTGGGCGATAACGAAGATCGTATGTATGATGTTATCAAGACAGCGTATGATCGTTCTGATATAGTGATAATTACCGGAGGGTTAGGTCCCACAGATGATGATATTACCAAAGAAACTGTTGCAAAAGTTTTAGGTGTTGATCTTGTATTTCATCAGGAAAGTTATGACAGACTTGTTGAATTTTTTAAACATAGATTTATGTCGCCGACTAATAAAAAGCAGGCATATATTTTAAATGGTTCAGTTGTTTTAACCAACAACCATGGAACGGCACCCGGGTGTCTTTATGAAAACAATGGTAAAATAGTTGTTATTTTGCCAGGTCCGCCCTATGAAATGCAGCCTATGTTTGAGGATTTTGTTAAACCATATTTAATGAAATTAACCGGAGGAGTTATCAAATCTAAGTTCATTCGTGTGTTTGGCATTGGTGAATCAAATGCTGCATATATGCTTAAGGATTTGATAGATAATCAAAGTAATCCGACTATTGCACCATACGCAAAAAAAACAGAGTCTTTTTTCCGGGTTACTGCAAAAGCTGATTGTGAGCACAATGCCGATATTTTGATTGATGAAACATCTGAAAAGATTTATAATTTGTTGGGTGATGCTATTTACGGTGAGAATGATGATACTTTACAATCTGTATTGGTAAATCTGCTCAAAAATAATAATTTGAAAATCTCATTTGCTGAATCTTGCACTGCGGGGTTGATTGTTTCAAAGATTGGTGAAATTTCCGGTGCATCTGATGTGCTTTGCGAAAGTTATGTAACTTATTCAAATGAAGCAAAAAACAGATTGTTAGG
>JAZRDC010000089.1:0-12633 GCA_045660065.1 Clostridia bacterium | reverse complement strand
TGCAACATTTTCATCCCTTGCAATACCGCTTAAATTTTTTAAAATCTCGCTTTTGTTTAAAATCTTGTCTACCATATTCTCTCCCCTTCCGACGGGGCGGATTATAGCACAAAACCTGTATGACATTCAAGGACAAGTTATAAAGACTCGCTCCGCTCATCTCGACAAAAATGCTACAGCTTTTTGTCGGTTAACAATTTTGTTCGCTCGCGCCCGTTTTTGATGAGAACATCAAAAACGCCAAAATTATAGGAATCTCGTCAAAACTCGCTTTAATGTGCTCGCACCTTTTTAAAAATTTTCCATAAAATAAAAAAGAGGGCAATGCCCTCAGATTATCAGTACTCACACATAAAAGCCTTATATATAAAAAGAAAATCGCCTTTGGGCGATTTTCTTCCATAATTATTCATTATTCATTTTATTACTTGTTCCATCTTCCGTTCTCATCAAGGATAATAAACCCTCTGCCAATACCAAGATGACCGCCTTTTATATACCAGTCTGCAATTTTTTGTTGCATTTTAGTATCCCTTGGCAGATTTTCAGGTTTGCCGTCATAATCGTAGCCGAAAATGCGCCACATATTGTCGTCCGCTTCTCTCACAAAACCGTCATAAACATCAAAATCCCTCATAAAACTAACAGTGTTGTTGTCCTCACCTAAAATTTCAGGATTTTTTTCACACAAAAGCCAGGAATTACAGGCAAGATAAAGTTTGCCGTCAACCTTGTCAAGATATTTATAAGCCATTTTATAACTTTCTTCCCTTAACTCTTTTGTAAGTGGACCCGCTTCAGGGATATGAATATAATAAATTTCGTCCCCGGGATTTATGGTAATCGCCCCATATGTATAAGGCTTTTCAAACCAGTTTTCCTGCTTCTGATACTGAAGTCTGCCCAAAGGAATGGTTACCATTTTGTAAATGGCATCATGCCAGTCGTGAACTCTTGCTATACCAAGCATACCACGCTTTTTCTTGCAGTCGCCTGTCTTGTATTTCAAATCCATAGCAGCACTTAAAAACATTTCCTCGGTGTAACCTTTTTTTAAATATCTTTCCCTTAGCCCCTTGCAGGCACACAAAAGATAAACAAGATTTACAAATTCAACTGAAAATCCTGATTTTTCAGCTAATGCCTCTCTTTTGTCAACAAAAACTTTGTTGTCAAATCCGCTTTGTTCATAAAGATTAACAAAATTTAAAACATCATCTTCATACTCTGACAAAAGTCTTGTACCTTCTTCTTTCAAAAGCCTTAAATCTTCCTGTTGGAACTGTAAATCATTTACAAGTTTTTTATAAAACTCAAGCATTTGCTTTCTCCTTTAATTCAACAGGCTGTGCCACATTATAGGCATTTTCGCCATCAAAAAACGATGTAAACAAGCACACAGGACTGCCATTTTCAAACACAAACTGCGGACGCTCGCGTCTTACTGCTTTCATTTCGCTTCCGTCTGCGAGTTTAATTGTATGGTCGTATGCAACAATATTTTTACACGGCTCCCAGTTTATACCGTCGGCAGACTCTGCAAGAAAACCAAAACGCTCAGAACCTGTAAATACCGCCACATTGTCCTCTGCCACCATATAAAATCTTGAATTTTTAACAAAAACAAACATATCTTCTGCGCGTTTTCCGTCAAAAATATCATAAACTAAAAGCCTGAAATCTTCCCCTAATTTTTCTGCCTTTGCAACAGAAACTTTAAGTTCGCCGTCTCTGAAAAACAGCATAATTTTGCCCGTAGGTAAAACAACAACCGAAGGATTGTTAGCATTTTCAGGTAGTTCAATAGGCTTATCAGGTCTTTTGAAATTAACAAGATCATCGCTTAGAGCATAACCGATTGCACGCTTTTCCTGAGTTCCGTCAGGGCTTCCTATGTAAAACAAAACATACTTGTCGCCAATCTTTTTAATATGGGGATTGTGCGCCATTGCAGAATCAAAATACCCTTCCTCACGAGCACCGATTACAACTTTCTGAAACTCATAAGGTCCTTCTAAGTTTTTGCTTGTTGCAAGTACAATTTCAGAACCTGTCATATATCCTGCAGGGAAAGGCAAGTCCTTTTTCCAGCGTGATGCAAACATATAGTAAAGTCCGTCGTCGCCTTTGATAACACTTGCGCCCCACACATAAAAGCCTTCCATTTTAAAGCCGTTTTCCACCTGCGCAGGTTTTAAACTTTCGTATAAATTCATTATAAATCCTTTCCTTTGTAAACCTTTGTAACTCCTGAATCAATCATAATGGGATTTACAGGAAGTATAACGCTGTCGCCGGGCTTAACATCAGAGCCTGTAATGTCTGCGATAATATTCATAGTAGCAACTCTGCCCAAAACTCTGTATTTTTCGTTTCCGATTTTCACAAACAACTTTTTAGGTTTAATGTCCCCTAAAATGTATCTTATAATATCACGAAGCCTGAATGTATCTTTAGCCTTTTCTGTCATAAATCCGTGAAAATACCCAACAGGAATAATGGCGGTTTTAATATCTTTTTTTGCCTTGTAAGTATTGCCGTAGCCGATATTTTCCCCTTTTTTAAGGTAGTTTACATCAACAACTTTGCTTTCAACATAGCCAACAGGTTTAAGTCCGAAACTTTTAGCACCGTTTACCCTACCCAAAAATGCCGAGCCAACACGCACCGCATCAAAATGAGTCTTTGTATATTTTAAAAATGCGTGTGAATTTGCCGCATGAAGCATACCTGTTTCAAAACCTGAAGCATTTAATTTTTTAACTGCACTTTTGAACCTGTCAGTCTGCACTTTAACATCTTTTTCGTCATTTGAAAAAGAGAAAGAATAATGAGTAAATGTTCCGCAAAAATCAATGTCCAACTTTTTAAGTTCATTGCTCCATAAAACATTTTCGGCATCAAATCCGCATCTTCCCATACCGGTATTGATTTCCACATGGGCGCGAGGTTTAATTTCAAGTTTTCTGCCAACTTCATCTAAAGCGCGTGCCGCATCTACTGACCCGACAGTTGCAATAATGTTATTTTTAACAATTTCTTCAAGATCATCTGCAACAGCATTTGAAGTAAGCAAAATCACCTCTCCGGGGATACCTGCTTTTTTAAGTTCAACTGCCTCTTCTACCGCAGATACGCCGAAAATCTCAATTCCTCTGTAACTTAAAAATCTCGCATAAGGAACAAGCCCCATACCATATCCGTCGCACTTTAAAACTGCGATAATGGGAGTTGTGCCTGCAAGTTGTCTGATAATTCCCACATTTGATGCAAGAATTTCTTTATCAATCACATAATTTATCATTTCTTTAAAAGCATAACCTTTCTTCTTACTTTTCTGAATATTGGTTCGCCCTTTTCAACCATCAATTTCATCAAAGGCTTGAAGGTGTAATCAATATCCCCCACAAACTCGGTAAATTCCCCTGAAAAACCTTTTTTAAATCTGTAAAGACCATATAAAGGGTTGTCCTCGCTTAAATCACCTGAAACACCGCGGAAATCATAAATCTTGCACTTTTCCTCAATTGCCCACTTAATCATTTCCCACTGTAAAAGATAGTTAGGCATAACATTTCTGTAACTGTTTGAACTTGCACCATACAAATACCAAACCTTATCGCCATACTTAATGGCAATAGTACCTGAAATAATTTTTCCTTCGTAGTGTGCAAGATAAAGTCTTAAATTATCAGTTGGCGCCATTACATCATACATTTTTTCAAAGTATTCAAGAGGTCTTATAACAAACTCGTCTCTTGCACCTGTTTCAACCATAATTTCGTGAAATCTCTTTAAATCATCACGATTTCCGATTGAAGTTGTAACCCCATTTTTAAGCGCAACGCGAATGTTGTAGCGGGTTTTGTTGTGAAATGCCGCAAAAATTTCGTCCTCAGTTTTGTTTTCAACATCTAAACGGAACACAAATTTAGGCTGAATTCCCTCAAAGTTTTTACCTGCGCTTTTAACTTTAAAACCAAGAGATTTTACAATGTCGCAAAATTCAGTATCGTTTACCTTAACATCAGGATCAAGTTTTAAAACATAAGCGTTGTATTTCTGGGCAAGTTCTTTTGCACCTTCTAAAAGATTTTTTAAAATTTCTTTGTTATGCACATCGCATACAGGACCGCGAGGGCTATACATAAGGCTTGATTTAAAAATCGGAACTTTTCTTATTAAAACGCTCATAGCGCCGTTGATTTTTCCGTCGTCTCCGTAAGATACAACAATCTCGTTTTTCCAGTTATCTTTAAGTTTTGCCCACATCGGAGTCTGTGCAAAATGACCCTTTGGACAAGATGCCACAAATTCTTCGTATTCTTTTAAATTTTTTTCGGTTTTTTCAAGTATCATAATAACTCCCTAAATGTTTTTTTCATAAATTAATCTTAAGCCCTCTAAAGTAAGAGAACGCTCAACAACGTCAATCATATCAGTTTCTTTGGAAATCATACCGGCAAGACCGCCAGTTGCGATAACCTTTGCTTTTGTGCCGATTTCTTCGTTGATTTTTCTTATAATATTTTCAACCTGACCAACATAACCGTAAACCGCACCTGACTGCATAGATGCAACAGTTGTTGTTCCGATAACAGACTGAGGTTTTAAAATCTCAACTCTTGGCAGTTTTGATGTTTTTGAAACCAAAGCGTCCATAGAAATTTTAATGCCTGCACAAATCACACCGCCAAGGTAATCAGCATTTTCGTTGACTACGCAAAATGTTGTAGCAGTACCGAAGTCCACAATTATAATAGGACCGCCGTATTTGTTAAATGCCGCAACTGCGTTTACAATTCTGTCCGCACCCACTTCTTTTGGATTGTCATATTTAACATTAATTCCTGTTTTTGTGTTATGACCTACAACCATGGGATTAATGCCAAGATATTTTCTGATTGCGTGTTCCAAAGAGTACATAACAGGTGGCACAACAGATGCGATAATAACATCGGTTATATCAGTCTTTGCAACCCCACAACTTGCAAAAAACTGCAAAAGGAGCATACCTGTTTCATCGGAAGTTCTTGTGTAATTTGTAGTAATTCTGAAATGAGAAACTTCCTTTTCGCCATCAAAAATTCCAAGTACGGTATTAGTATTTCCAACATCAATTGCAAGAAGCATAAAATTTCCTCCCTAAAAATTTTCTTTTAGTATAGTATATACTATTTTCCTTAATTTTTCAATAGAATTTAAAAAAGGAGCGTTAATATATGAACAAAATTTTAAAAATTTTTTTAATTATACTGCTTATCCTTGCATTTTTGACGGTAATCAGAAATACATTTATGTAACAGGAAGATTTTTCCATTGGAAAATCAAGAAATTTATGGTATACTTTACAAAAGGAGGAACAAAATGAAAAAAATCACCGCACTATTTTTACTAATGATAACAATATCGTCTCTTTCAGGCGTTCCAACCCAAAACGCATCAGCAAGACCGATACATAACATACAAAGGACAACTAAAAAACAAACAGACAAAATTGTCTGTATTGCAAACGACAAAACCTATCACAGAAGCACTTGCAGGCATCACTATTTCAACAAACAGATAAAACTAAGCGAAGTACAAAAGAAAAATTACACCCCCTGCAAGGCGTGTAACCCATAACAAAACGGCGATAAAAATCGCCGTTTTTGTTGTTTCCCCAAAATATTCTTTTTATAAAAACTGTATAATCTATATGCCAAAGGCAATTCAATGCGTTGCTATAGCAACGCATTGCGACACATAAGGTTGAGATGCAACCAACTATAAATGAATTGACAACTTCGTTGTCATGAATTGGCTCTGCCATAAATTCTCGCTTCGCTCCATGAATTGAATTGCCTTTATAATGCACGAAGTGCAATTCATGAGCCGCAAGGCTCAATTCATGAAAATTTTAATTTTCAATTCATGCCGCAGGCAATTCATTGCGGTCTTATGACCGCTAAAAGGCCTCAGGACAAAGTCCCGCAGAAATAAAGTCGTAATTTTTCACAAGTCCCTCTCCGTATCCTGCCGCTCTCATATACTTTTCAAAAGGGTCAATTTCTGCTGAAATACCCCCAACTTCTTTTCCCATATTCTTTATTATTTGTCCGTTTGGCGCAACAATCATTGAGCAACCTCCCACGTCAGTGTTGTCCATTGAATAAGACGACCTTGCAACAAAAGCATTGCATCTGAAAGCAGTAAGTTTTGCCTGTGCTTCGATTATATCCCATCTTTCACCTCGCTGATATCCGGGAATAAGTATAATATCTGCTCCCCCCTTGGCAATATGCTCAATCTGCTCATTAAAATATACATCGTAACAAGTCATAAAGGCAAATTTTATGCCGTCAACTTCGCACAAACATTTACACTTTCCCGAGTCGTTCCCTCGGTCCACACCAAGTTTTACTTCCGATGGTGGCAGATGTTGCTTGTCGTAAATAAATGCCACACTTCCCTTTTTATCAAACAAATATGTGCTGTTTTTAATTTTTCCATCTCGCTTTTCCAACACATTTATCACAACATAGGCAGACTTTCTTTTAGCGATTTCAGATGCTCTTGAAAGCATAATTTCCGCTCTTGGCATAGCCTTGATTTCACTTTCTGCATCTGAAAGACCGCCTGCATTGGAATATTCGGGAGCCACAATAAGTCCGCCTTCGGGGACTTTTTCCAACTCGTTTAATATAAATTCCGCAATTTTTTCATCAGGATTTTCACCTGAAAAATATTTTGGCTGTATCACAGTTACATTTAACATTTCAATCGACTTCCTTTTATGATTATTATATCTCAACCTCCCAACAAAATCAACATAAAATCAAAAAAACCGAGCATAAAGCTCGGTTTTTATTTTACTTATGAAAGATCTTGAACATAAAGTGTTCTTACACCATTTTCAGCCTTTGGTTCTTCAACTTTCTTATCTCTTGTTTCAAAGAATTTTGAAGCAACCTGTGGGAAGAGTGCGTATGAAAGAACGTCTTCTTCGCATTTTGCAACGCCTTCTGTTTCCTTACGATACTTTTCAAGTTCAGGATCAATAAGGTCTGCAGGACGGCATGTAATTGGCTCTTCGTCGCCGATTGCAAGTTTTCTTACTTCTTCGTTAACTTTGCCAGGAAGAGCACCATATTCACCACGAAGTACACCTTTTGATTCTTTTGAAATCATTTTGTATCTGCCCATAAGTACGTTTAATACCGCCTGAGTACCAACGATCTGGCTTGTAGGTGTAACCAGCGGAGGATAACCGAAGTCTTCTCTTACTCTTGGAACTTCTGCTAAAACTTCGTAGTATTTATCTTCAGCATTCTGCTGCTTTAACTGTGAAATAAGGTTTGAAAGCATTCCGCCCGGAACCTGATATAAAAGTGCGTTAGGATCAACGTTTAACACTTTAGGATCAAGTGTTCCCTCTTGTTTCATTTTTTCTGCAACGCCTCTGAAGTGAGCCGCAATGTCGCTTAATTTCTGAAGATCTAAGCCTGTATCTCTTTCTGTACCCTTCATTGTAGCAACCATAGCCTCTGTTGAAGGCTGAGCAGTACCGTTAGCCATTGGTGAAAGTGCGCAGTCAACAATGTCAACACCTGCCTGAGCCGCCATAAGGTTAGTCATATCACCTGTACCTGCAGTGTTGTGAGTGTGAAGGTGAATAGGAACAGAAACATTTTCTTTAAGTTTTTTAACGAGGCTGTAAGCATCGTATGGAAGCAAGAGGTTCGCCATATCTTTGATACAAATAACATCTGCACCCATTTTTTCGAGGCTCATAGCAAGTTTAACAAAGTATTCTTCGTTATGAACAGGGCTTGTTGTGTAACTGATAGCAGTTTCGCAAATTCCGCCATATTCTTTAACATATTTGATTGCAGCTTCCATATTTCTTGGGTCATTCAATGCGTCAAAAACTCTGACAACATCGATACCGTTTTCGATTGATTTTTTGCAGAACGCTTCAACAACGTCATCTGCGTAGTGCTTGTAACCTAAGATATTCTGACCGCGGAATAACATCTGAAGTTTAGTTTTAGGCATAGCCTTTTTAAGTTCGCGAAGTCTTTCCCATGGGTCTTCGTTTAAAAATCTCATACAAGCGTCAAATGTTGCGCCGCCCCAGCATTCTAATGACCAGTAGCCAACTTCGTCAAGCATTTTACAAGCAGGAAGCATATCTTCAAGTTTCATTCTTGTAGCAGCCTGTGACTGATGGGCATCACGCAAAATTGTATCTGTAATAAATAATTTTGACATTTAAATCCAATTCCTTTCTTAACCGAATAAAGCGATGAGTACGCCTGCTGCGATAGCAGAGCCGATAACACCTGCAACGTTTGGTCCCATAGCGTGCATAAGAAGGAAGTTTTTCGGATTTTCCTTCTGACCAACTGTCTGTGAAACACGGGCAGCCATCGGAACGGCTGAAACACCTGCAGAGCCAATTAAAGGATTGATTTTGTTCTTTAAGAACAAGTTCATAAATTTAGCCAAAAGCACACCGCCTGCAGTACCGAAACCGAATGCCACAACACCCATAATAATAATCTTAATTGTATCCCATGACAAGAATGTAGCAGCAGTTGCAGTAGCACCAACAGAAATGCCAAGGAAAATTGTAACGATGTTCATAAGTTCGTTCTGAGCAGTCTTTGAAATTCTTTCAACAACGCCACATTCTTTAGCAAGGTTACCAAGCATTAAGCAACCTACCAACGGACCTGCTGATGGAACCAAGAGTGTTACAAACACAGTAACTGCAATCGGGAACAAGATTTTTTCTGTTTTTGAAACTTTTCTTAAAGGTTTCATAACAATCTGTCTTTCAGCCTTAGTTGTAAGAGCCTTCATAATAGGAGGCTGGATTACAGGAACGAGGGCCATATAAGAGTACGCCGCAACAGCGATAGGTCCTAACAAATGAGGAGCGAGTTTTGATGTAACAAAAATCGCAGTCGGACCGTCAGCACCGCCGATAATACCGATTGAACCTGCTTCTGCTGCATCAAAGCCAAGATATCTTGCACCGATAAATGTGATAAAGATACCAAGCTGAGCCGCAGCACCCAAAAGTAAACTTTTTGGATTAGCAATTAAAGGTTCAAAGTCAGTCATAGCACCAACACCAAGGAAGATAAGGCAAGGATAAATGCCAAGTTTAACCCCAAGGTATAAAATATCAATAAGACCCAGTGAAATTGAGTTTGTAGCATTGAAAAGTTCCCAGTGAACATGACCGTCTGCAAACAATTCTTCGTGGAACATACCTGCACCAGGAAGGTTTGTAAGCATCATACCAAATGCGATTGGAAGCAAAAGCAATGGCTCAAACTTCTTAACAATAGCAAGGTACATAAGTACGAAAGAAATTAAAAGCATAATAATAAGCTTGTAATTTGCAGCCAATGCTTTAAAACCTGTCTGATTTAAGAAGTTCATAATTGCCTGCAAAGGAGTTGTTGAGTCAGGGAAAATATTATCAATTTCCTGAGCCAAAACTGTCTGCTGAACTGAAGCATCAATTTCAGTAAGTTCTTCTATGTACTGGAACTGAAGACCGATTTTTGGGAGATTATTTTCATCAAGTTCAGAAACAGAAGCCTTGATTTTAACAGGTTTTTCTCCGCCTGCAGGGATTTTACCTGTCATAACTCCGCCCATGTAATTTTCAAATGTAACTACATTTTCATCAAAAATAAATGCAATCATAGAGTCTGCAATAACAGTTTTTGATGTATTTGCAATTGTAAAACTTAATGTGCCGTTTTCATAGGCAGCATTTTTAATTGTGATAATTTCATCATCAGCCGCAAAGCACACCAAAACGCTTGAGAAAACGAGAAGGCACGCAAGCAGCATAGCAAATATTCTTTTCATTTTTAAGTTTCTCCTTTTAAGGATTAATTATTTAATTGTGCAAAGAACTGTACCTGCTTCAACAGTTGAACCTTTTGTTGTACCAACTGAAGTAACAGTACCGTCAACACTTGCCATAATTTCGTTTTCCATTTTCATAGCCTCTAAGATAAAGAGAACCTGACCTTTTTTAACGCTGTCGCCAACTGCAACTTTAACATCAATGATGTTACCAGGCATTGGAGCTTCAACTTTTTCGCCTTCGCCGTTTGCTGCAGGAGCAGGAGCCGCTGCAGGTGCTGCTGCAGGAGCAGGAGCTGCTGAAGGGGCAACCTTTGCTTCTGATTCGCTTACTAATTCAACTTCGATTTCGTAATTTGTTCCGTTTACATTAACATTATATTTTTTCATTTTAAATTCCTCCAAAAATTATACTCTTTTAAATGATACTACTTTAAGTGCTTCTACTTCTGTGCCAAGTTCTTCAGCGATAACTGCGCAAACAGCCGCTAAAATTTCCTGTTTGTTTTCAGGCATTGGTAAATTTTTTGCCGGCATCTGAGGTTGTGCTTTTGGCGCATCTTCTTTAACAAGTGCTTTGCAGATTACTCCTAAAATTGAGCAAAGCAAAATGATGCAGATAAGACCGATAAAAACGGTTGCAAGCCCCATCACAACAACAAACCAGTTAGGTATTCCTGCCATTTTATAGCCTCCTTTTAAAAAATAGTATTATGTATTTTAAAGCGCTTTTTCAAATAAAGCACTTTCACAACTTAACCCAATTTACATTATATCATCAAATAGTTAAAAAATCAACGATTTTTACTAAATTTATCAAATTTTTACATATTAAATTTTTAAATAAAATTTTAAATAAAGGATACAATAAATATCGGTTATATAACCTTGATATATATATTTCAAAATGAAAGAAGGCGCAAAAAAATGGAAAAGAACAAAGAACTCAGAAACAACAAACAGAACAACAACCAAAACAATCAGAACAATCAAAACAATAACAACCAAAACAACAACCAAAACAACAACCAGAAAAACAACGAAAACAGATAACAACAAATAAAAAATAACCCCATCACAAAATTCTTTGGAAAAGGGGCGCGGGGAAAAACGCTTTCTTTTAAGAAAGGTTTTTCCCCGCATAATTTTTATTTAATAAATTCGTCCATCAATTTGTATCCGAATTCATAGAAAATTCCGCTTTTTTTGCAATTTTCTTCAGTGTAAACTGATATTTCGTTTTCCTTTTCGGCATTTTTTTCATACATAATAAAAGGAACAGGCTCTGCAACATGAGTCATAATGCTAAGCGGTGTAGGATGATCTGGAAGCACCAAAGCCTTGTAATTTTCCCCTGTCATGTCAAGATATTTCAAAACAGGTCCCACGATTTTTTCATCAATAATCTCAATTGACTTAACCTTGTTTTCAATCTCGCCTCTGTGGCCGCATTCATCAGGTGCTTCAACATGAATATATACAAAATCGTGATCTTTAAAAAGTTCGATTGCCGCATCTTTTTTGCCGTCAAAATTTGTGTGAATGTTGCCTGTTGCGCCCTCAACTTCAGGACAAGTCATACCCGCACTCATTCCGATACCCTTTAAAAGGTCAACCGCAGAAACAACTGCCCCCTTAATTCCTCTCATTTTTTCAAAATCAGGAAGTATCGCCTTTTTGCCCTCGCCCCAAGGCCAGATGCTTGTAGCAGGACGAAGTCCCCTCTCTATTCTTGCCTTGTTTACAGGATGATTTTTCAAAAACTCATGGCTTCTTTTCATAAAATCAAGAAGTATTGCGCTGTCTTTTCCCTTTGGCAAGTAATCTTTGATTTTTTTGTTTGTAATGTCGTGAGGCGGGGTAAGTTCAAAATCAAGATTTCCGTTAGCCCATACCAAAATGTGGCGGTATGAAAATCCCGGATAAAACTTGTGAATGTCAGTATCTAACTCTTTGGCAAGGTCTGTGATTAAAATTCTTGCTTCTTCTGTGGTAATTTCATCAGAAGAATAGTCAATCATAGTTTTATCTTCGTAATTTTCTTCATCTGAAAGATTTACAAGGTTAACTCTGAAAGTGATGTCAGTATCCTCAAGTTTAATGCCAACACTTACCGCCTCCAATGGAGAGCGACCTGTGTAACATTCTTCAGGATTAAAGCCCATAGCGCCAAGATTTGCAACATCGCTGCCCGGTTTCATTCCGTCAGGCACAGTTTTAATCATACCTGTTACGCCTTTTGACGCAAGAAAATCAATATTTGGTTTTTTAGCCACCTCAAGAGGTGTTTTGTTTCCAAGTTCTTTAACAGGAGTATCCGCCATTCCGTCTCCCAAAAATACTACATATTTCATTTTATGTTAACTCCTTTATCTGAATATTTTACTGCCGATTCTCACCATATTTGAACCGCATTTGACTGCCACATTATAATCTCCGCTCATTCCCATTGAGAGGATATCGCCATTTAAAAGATTTTCGCTTTTACAAATCTCAAAAACTTTTTTCAAATTTTCAAAATAAGGTGCAGGATCGTCGCAAATGGGCGCCATACCCATAAGCCCCTTAATATTAATGTTTTCAAATTCTGAAATTTCTTTAATAAAATCAACCACTTTTTCAGGTTCAACTCCAAATCTGGACTCAATTCCCGTGGAATTTACCTGAACTAAAATGTCAGTAATCACACCCGCATCTTTTGATTTTTTATCAATCAATTCTGCAAGTTCCAAACGGTCAACCGACTGAATAAGGCAAGTC
>JAZRDC010000088.1:0-2396 GCA_045660065.1 Clostridia bacterium | reverse complement strand
TATCTCTGCTTTTTAATGTTGAAGTTGATAATATCTGGTGGATTACAGTTCGTTTACCTTTAAAGTCAATGCATCCGCCTCTATAGTTAATATCGTTACCATAAAATAAAGAAGCAAGTTGGCATATCCAAGCATTGTATTTTAAGACTGATTCAATATCATTAAAATCGCACCATTTGACTTTCGGAGTTTTTCTTATGATTATTTCTCTGCTGTTGCTTTCGCTAGCTCGATAAAAATCAAAGTAAGGATAGCATCTTGCACCTAAAATATCATGAGCTTCTATTTTCATCCGTTCGGGTAACTCAATTCCCCAACCAACATTGTAGTAATCTTGGATGAATTTATGCCCAGCATCGTTTAACCAAAATGTAGCTTCATCTTTGTCTGTTGGACAATCATAGCTGTATTTTATCTTGTCAATATAAAAACTAATATATGGTGAATTTGTTGAACTATTATAGGCCAAAAGTTCCGATTCGCTAAAATCAATGTTTACCGATTCATTACTGCCGTCTTTGTACGCTTTGTTATTTTCACAAACAACAAGTTTTCCCCATGAATCATAACTTATTTCATTGTTCCATGTTCCCATTCGATGACTTATTTTGTCTAGGTTTGGAAACTTTACATCCAAACGAATTTCATCGTCAGACACAATAAGCTGAGCCTCGTGATATTCATTAGCCTTAATAACTACTTCACTAAGCCCTCCGACACGAGCAAACAAATTTAAAATGTTATAATTTGCCATATTCATAACTTTAAAATTACAGCACAAAGCTACAAAAAGAAGCGTTATCGCTAAAATGAGATAAGCGAAAGTTATGCAAAACAGTTTGAGTTTAAACAAAAAGCATATATTAAATGGGTATTGGTTATCTCAAAGGTTTATTTTGAACTTCTTTGGTTATTCGTGCTACTCGTTTGATAAAATAATGTTCACTTTTGTAATTCTTTGAAGATTTTCTTGTTTTTTTTGCATAAAAAGGAAAGAATTATGGCAAAAGTTATTACTCCAAAACCTGTTAGTGTTAAAATGTACAAAACAGGGCAAACAAGAGGTGCTGATGATGATGTGATTTTTCAAAATAGAGTATCACGAAGTAGCACATTAGTCAGATTAGCAATGTCCGTGAAGTTTATACCACCACAAAGATAACTGAACACGAAAATGTCCTTGCTTAGTTGAACGTATTGCCGCTTGCCTAAATCGGGAACTTCCTGTGTGAATTTCAAGACTTCCGTTTTGGCAATGGCACGTTTTTGGGTGCTTGTGTCAAACTTGTTCATCTTGTAATCATCGAAAGGATAGTCTGACTTACGGGCACACTTGGCTTGAATTGCTTTGTTGTATGCACTACGGAGTGTACGGAACTTTAAACTGATTGTAGTTTAACGATTGTTCTTGGAACGCATCCACTTTTCGTATTTCTTCAACCAATCAATATCGATTTCACAAAAAGGAATATCCAACTTGCCTTTGGTGAATTTCAAGAGTGAATTGTAAAAACTTTTATAGATGAGGCGGTTTCCACATTTATTATCTGCTGCAAATTCTTCAATAAGTTCTTTGTAGAATGTAACTACGGTCTTTAACTCAAATTTATTATTGTCATTATTAAGCAGGGTAGTAGTGGTATATTCTTTCTTTTCCGCGTTAAGTTCTAAAACTCGATTCTGTATTTCTGCCAATTTATCATTGATGATTTTCTGGATAATCTCTTTGTTTGGGCAGTTCGGCTTGATTCTATTCTTCTTGCTATCCCAAAATTTGGGGTGAATAGAAACACCTAAACTCTTGTATTGTCGCTTTCCATTTTTGGAAACTTGCAACATTAGCGGATTTTCGCCGTTTTTTAAGGTCTTAGACTTGTAGCAAACTACTGAAAATGAGGTACTCATAAGTAAATTTCTGGTTTACATCTCGGTTTACATGAACCTCTAAAATCAGCCAAAATAAGACGTCTCTGGTTAATGTCATGGTCAGTCCTAATAATAGTAGATTGGCTTTAGTTTATGCGGTAAAAAATCACCGGATAGAACTATTGAACTTACCATTAAACATGCCTATAAAAAACAAAAAAATCAGATAGCTACTTGAACTATCTGATTCTCTAACTAATTGATTCTGTGGGCAAAGATGGATTCGAACCACCGAAGGCGTAAGCCAGCAGATTTACAGTCTGCCCCATTTGGCCACTCTGGTATTTGCCCATTCCAAAAAGTTTTTTCAAAAAAATCAGATAGTCTTAAGAACTATCTGATTTTACTAAGAGCGGAAGACGGGGCTCAAACCCGCGACCCTCAGCTTGGAAGGCTAATGCTCTATCAACTGAGCTACTTCCGCAATTTTCTGTGGGCAAAGATGGATTCGAACCACCGAAGGCGTAAGC
>JAZRDC010000087.1:0-4423 GCA_045660065.1 Clostridia bacterium | reverse complement strand
GCTATTGTAATTGCTTTAGCACTAGGCTGGATTTTAAAATTTGTAGCTAAATTCAAAAAGGATACTGCAAATATTCTTGTAATAATTCTTACTTGCCTGCTAGTATTGATATTAATCGGGTATATTGCAATTATAAAACTTGATGTTTTTTCTTTGCTTGAACAGGCGGGGATTAATACAAGCGGACGTGTAGATATTTACCACGCAGTAGATAAATTTTATGAGTTTTCGCCGGAATTTTTGGGCAATGGAATAGGCTTTTTGACATATCAGTTAAGTACTAATATGAATGTAGGCGTTTCGTCGGTTCATAACGATTTTTTGCAGTATTTTATTGATCTTGGTTTCTGGGGATATATCTTGTGGCTTGTTTCAATGACATTAGTGAGAGTGTGTTATTTCGGCGCAAAGGGAAAGATTGAAAATGGAATTATTGCCCTTGCACTCAGTATATATCTTGTTATCGTTTCATCAACTGATAATACTATGAATTATCCACTTCTTACAACTGTGCTTGCGATTATAATGATTGGACACGGTTTTGATGAAAAGGTCAGACAAAAAGAAGAAAAAATGTTTGGATATATTTCTGATGCCAACAGAGAAACAGAAGGTGAGTTAATGTTATGAAAATATTAATGGTTAACAAGTTTCTTTACCCAAGAGGTGGTTCAGAAAGCTATATGTTAAAGCTTGGCAACCAGCTTGAAGAACTTGGTCACAAGGTTGAATATTTCGGTATGCAGGATGTGCAGAACACTGTGGGAAATTCAATGGGACTGTATACATCAAATATGGACTTTCACTCAACAGGCATACAAAGATTTATCTATCCTTTTAAAATAATTTTTTCAAATGAAGCTTATAAGAAAATAGGCAAGGTTTTAGATGACTTTAAGCCTGATATCGTTCATATGAACAATATTAATTTTCAACTTACACCGTCAATTATTTACGCAATAAAAAAGAGAAATATCCCTATTGTGCAGACTGTTCACGACTATCAGATGATTTGTCCAAATCATCTTTTGTACAGCTTCAGCGAAACAAAACCTTGCGACAGATGCGTTAAAGGCTCAAAGTGGAATTGTTTAAAGTATAGTTGTATTCATGGTTCTAAAGTTAAAAGTTTGCTGGGGGTCATAGAAGCAAAATTTTATTCTTTTTTAAAAACATATAAAAACGTTGATTTGTATATATGTCCAAGTAAATTTTTGGAAAATAAGCTTATTAAAGCATCTGATATTTACTCGGGTAAAACTTTTGCAATACATAATTTTATTGAAAAAAAGAGTGTGCCCGAAAAAGTAAGTGCTCAAGATCCATATATTGTATTTGTTGGCAGACTTTCAATGGAAAAAGGTGTTGAACTTTTATCGGAAACTGCAAAGTTATTACCTGAACTTAATTTTGTTGTTGCAGGTTCAGGACCTGATGATGAATGTTTGAAAAACATTCCAAATGTCACCTTAAAGGGATTTGTTGCGGGGAAGGAACTTGTAGATTTAATGGCAAACGCCAAACTTCTTATTGCACCATCTGTATGTTATGAAAATAATCCTTTATCCATATTGGAGGCTCATTCTATGGGTGTTCCTGTGGTAACTATGAACTATGGCGGAATGGCAGAACTTGTTGAGGATGGAAAAACAGGTGCCCTTGCATCTTCGCCTGACCCTGAATCAGTTGCCGAGGCTATAAAAAAATGTTTTGATGATGAGCATTATAATATACTTAAAACAAATTGTAAAATTGAAAGCGAGAAAATAATGGAAGTCAGGGAATATTGTGATATCCTGATTGATAAATATAACGACCTGATAAAAAAGAGGTGAAAAAATGACAAAGCCAAAGGTAAGCATCGTTGTGCCTGTGTATAATACCGAAAAATATTTAAAAAGATGCATAGATTCCATAATGAACCAAACTCTTGAAGATATCGAAATTATCATTGTAGATGACGGTTCAAAGGAAGAATGTGCGCTATTTTGCGATGAAATTGCAAAGACAGATTCAAGAATCAGGGTTGTTCATAAACAAAATGCAGGTCTTGGGTATGCAAGAAATTCAGGTATTGAAGCAGCAACGGGTGAGTACATAGGTTTTGTTGATTCTGATGATTATATCGACCCTTTGATGTACGAAAAACTCTATATTGCGGCACAAAAGTGTGATGCCGACCTTGCTCTTTCAGGGATTTGTTTTGTAGATGGGAATATGTTTGGCAAATCGGGAGAGTGCATTAAAAAAAGTTTTTTTGAAAAAGATACTTTGTTTGAAAAAGAAGATATGAAAAATCTTCTTTTGGGTGTTGTGGGTGCATTGCCAAATGAACCTGATGATAGCCGATATGGTGTTAGCGTGTGCAAAAACATCTTTAAAATTTCTTTGCTTTCAGAAGAAAAAATTGAGTTTTTATCTGAAAGACAAATACTTTCCGAAGATACATTGTTTATGGTGGATTTTATAAAACGCGCAAAAAAAGCAGTTGGTATCCCTGGTGCATACTATTGCTACTGCCGAAACGAAGGATCTATTTCTAAATCATATAACCGTCAGCGATTTGAAAAAAGTATAATATTTTTAGATGAACTTGAAAAACGAATTGCAGATTTTGTAGAAAAAAAAGAATATAAAATTTATTTAGACAGATTAATTCAAGGATTTGGAAGAATTTTGTGTTCGCAGGAAATTATGCACGCTGAGTGCAAAAAAATAAAATTTTCTATCTTAAGAAATCGTCTTAAAGAGATTGTTACATGTGACAAAATTAAAGATGTGTTAAAGGTGTATCCATGGTATAAACTGCCGATAAAACAGGCGGTGTTTGCATTTGCTATGAAGTATAAATTGTATTTTATACAAAAATTGTTGGTAATATTAAGGGGTAGATAGGGGGAACGAATATGCTTATTTCGGTAATTGTTCCGATATACAATATAGAAAAATACTTAAGAAGATGTATTGATAGTGTGCTTGAGCAGTCTTTTGCCAATTTTGAGCTTATTTTAGTAGATGATGGCTCTCCTGATAATTGCCCTGCGATTTGCGATGAATATGCAAAAAAAGACCTTAGAATAAAAGTGATACATAAAGAAAATGGCGGTTTAGTAAGTGCAAGACAGGCGGGCATTAAAATCGCAAAAGGGGATTATGTTTTTAATCTTGATGGCGATGATGCGATATGCACAGATGCACTTGAAAGCGCTTACAATATAATATGCGAAACAAATGCAGATATAGTTTCTTTTTCTTACAAATGCTCGGTTAATGGAGAGTGTGGTAATAAGGTAGATGACCTGGTTCCGGAAGGCTTGTATAATAAAGAACAGATTGAGAAGCATATTTTCCCGAAACTTTTGTCAGATAAAAATATGGAGCATGTGTTCTACTTTTTGTGGGGAAAAGCCATAAAACGTGAACTTTTAATAAAACATCAGCAAAATGTTAATCCTGCAATATCTCTGGGAGAGGATTTAAGTTGCGCAGTGCCTTGTTATTTAGAGGCAGAAAGCGTTTATATGAGTAAAAAAGCCATATATCTTTACACCATAAGAAATGATTCAATTTCAACCGACTTTAAAACCCATCAGATTACACAGATAGCAGATGTGATTTCAGGGCTTCGCAAACTTGAAATGAAAAAACCTGAAGATTTTGAAGCACAGATTTCGCGATATTCCTGCTTCATGTGTTTTGCTATTTTAGCGGCAGCGGCAGAAGGCAATCATTTTAACGCTATAGAAAAAATAGAAGAGCTTATTGGAAACTCTTTACATAAAGAAGAAATTTTAAAGGCAAGTTTTGAAAATATTTCCATAAAGAGCAGAATTTCAATATTTTTAATGAAAAAGCAGAAAATCAGATTGGCATTTTACTTTTTGCATTTATGCAAAGAAATTAAGCGTTTAAGAAAGGGTTGTAAATAATGAACAAAACGCCAAAAATATCTTTAATAATGAGTGTGTATAATGGCGAAGATTACTTATCAGAGGCTATTGACAGTGTTTTAAATCAGACATTTAAAGCATGGGAACTTATAGTAATAAACGATTGTTCTACGGACAGCACCGCCCAGATATTAGAAAAATATATCTCACTTGACGAACGTGTAAAAGTTTATACAAATGAAGTAAACTTAAGACTTCCGTCATCGCTTAATAAAGCCATGTCATACGCACAAGGAAAGTACATAGCAAGAATGGATGCAGACGATATCTGCCTTCCTGAAAGACTTGAAAAACAATATGACTTTATGGAAGCAAACCCTGATATAGCATTGTCGTCCTGCAGATTTATGACACTTAAAAACGGAGTGATTTCTTCAGGCGGTTGTGGTGGAAAAAGTGATAAAGAATCTATAAAAGCATTGCTTTTGGTTACAAATCCTATACTGCATCCCGGCATTATTGCAAAAACTGAT
>JAZRDC010000086.1:0-1556 GCA_045660065.1 Clostridia bacterium | reverse complement strand
CAAAAAATAAGGCGGGAAACCCCGCCTTATTTTTTTACTTTTCGTATTTAATTCCTTTTTCATCAAAATACTTATAAATTAATTTTTCAGCATATTCAACAAGTTCTTTTTTACCTGCTTTTTCAAGTTTGCTTTCATATTCAGCAATTTTGACCTCAAGGTCAACGGCTGTTCCTTTGTTGATTTCACCGTATTCACTCATAACGGTTGCAAGTTGTGAAATTGTTGTTGTAACAGGGGTTGTATCTGCCACAAATCCTAAAAGAATACTCTTTTTAGACTCGTCGTTAACTTTTTTAATCTGATCCCAAAGGTCATCTTCGTAGCCTTCTAAAAGTGAACCTGTGAAGATACAGCCGTATTTCCAGTTTCCGCCCGGATCATAACCGCTTTCTTTTATAATTCTGATATGATTTTCATCAATTTTTTCGTGATGTTTGCCTTCAATACCGTAAGCGCAAAGGTCGAATACTTCTTTGTTTGTATTTACTTCAACAATAAACTGCATAGCCTTTTCAGGATATCTTGATGTTGCCGAAATGGCGGTCATTGTTGTATTTGCGCCCTTTCTGTCCATAACATAGCCTGAGATCGGAACTGCCACAATTTCCATATCGTATTTCAATTCTTCGTCTGCAACAGAGCCCGGTCTGTGGCCGTCTGTTACTCTGCAGGCTACCTGTGTTGCAGGTGTTGACGAGTTAACATTCGGATTGAAAAATCCTGCGTCGTTCCATTCTTTTAAGATTTTTCTTGCACGCTGGTATTCAGGGGCATCTGTTTCAAACAACACTTTGTTTGTGTGGCTGTCAACAGAAATGTAACTGATAGATGTCTGAAGATATCTGAAAGCCTCAGGGAAGAAGTATGTAACGTTCGGTCTTGTCATAGGGAAGATGTTGCCCTTTTCGTTATCTCTGATTGTTTCCAAAAATGGTCTGATATCTTCAAGTTTTTTAACTTTTGATGTGTCAAAATTATATTTGTCAACATACTCTTTGTTGAAATAAATGGCTCTGCACATAGTCATAGCCTGATACACAGGAACTGCGTATATTTTACCCTCAACTTCTGCGGCTTCCCAAAGGTAGTCGGGAATTGTGTCTGAAAGTTCAGAACCATACTTTTCAAGAAGGTCGGTAAGTTCAATGAATCCGCCGCGTCTTACACCATCAAGATACGGGTTTGCAAAGCCTGTGAATGTAAGGTCAAATGGTTCCTGAGATGCCATAATAAGTCTTAATCTTTCAGAAAAGTCTGATGATGTGATGTACTGAATGTCAATTTTTGCGCCAATTTTCGGCTCGATGATTTTGTTCACTTCATCGCAGATAAGCTGGGTATCTGCCTGTTTTTCGCAAGGCAAGTACCAAACCAGTGTAGGCACATCTCCGCCTGCCTGCTCGCCGCAGCCAACAAGCCCTAAAGCCATAACTGCAACTAATAATAGTGCTAATACTTTTTTCATTTTTATCTCCCTTTCTTTTGAAAAAGTCTTCACCTTAGTTATACCCTTCTTTACAATAAAAGTCAAGTATAACTTCGAATTTGTATCC
>JAZRDC010000085.1:0-20136 GCA_045660065.1 Clostridia bacterium | reverse complement strand
TCCATTGCACGACTTGCAAGTTCTGTATCCCAATTACAAATCTGCATACCTAACTGTTCAGTTTCAATGCCATTTTCGTTAACAGTTTTAACCGACCATTCTGTTCTTGCAACTGCTTCTGGGTTATCAGGTTCACCTTTAAGCATAACATACTGCATTATGCCGTCGTTATTTTTATCTAAATTTTCATTTTTCCAGGCTTTGGAAATTATTTCCCCTTGAATTACTCCCGCATCTTTAGCATTTGTTCCCACAAATCGTGCTTTACTATATGACTTAAGAACACTTTCCGCAGGTTCTCTGTTAAAGAAAATTATCGGAATGTCCGCCGCCTTTGCTTTATTTACAACTGTCTGCGCTGCCCCAACATCCACAATATTTACTAAAAGGGCATCAACATTCTTTTCTATTAATAAATCAATCTGGTCATTTTGTGTTCCCTGATCACCTTTTCCGTCATTTAAAAGCAAATTTACTTTACCCTCAGCCTCTTTTTCCAAAGCCTGTCTGACTGTTGAAATGTAAGTGTCATCATACTTATACAAACAAACTCCCATTGTAGGCTTTTTGTTATCAATCATATCTTTTTCACCACACGCTGATAAAAAAACCATTATCATAACCAAACTCATAATTATTTTTTTCATTTCGATCACTCCTTTACATATATTATAATTTTAAAAAAATTTTTTATACAAAAAAATACAGCGAAATAAATCGCTGTATTTAAAATTAATTTTTATTTAAAGTATTTAACTGCTGAATCGAAGATGCCCATATCATAGTTACCTTCAACATTTTTATAGAGACCGTATCCAATTCTTTCTGAGTGTCCCATCTTACCAAACACTCTACCATCAGGAGAAAGAATACCTTCAATAGCAAAATCTGAATTGTTAGGATTAAAATGAATATCTGCAGTCGGATTACCTGCCAAATCTACATACTGTGTTGCGATCTGACCATTCTGAGCAAGTTTTTTAATCAAATCTTCATTTGCGATAAATCTTCCTTCACCGTGAGAAATTGCTACGTTATAGATATCACCAACGTTTGTATTCATAAGCCAAGGTGATTTATTAGAAGCAATTCTTGTCTGCACAATTCTTGACTGGTGGCGGCTGATTGTATTGTATGTAAGTGTAGGACAATTTTCATCAGTATCTATAATTTCGCCATAAGGAACCAAACCGAGTTTAATAATTGCCTGGAAACCATTACATATACCGCACATAAGACCATCTCTGTTTTTAAGAAGGTTGTTTACTGCATCTTTAATTGCACCATTTCTGAAGAAAGCAGTAATAAATTTACCTGAACCATCAGGTTCATCACCACCTGAAAAACCACCCGGAATAAAGATAATCTGCGAATTATTAATTTTTTCTGCAAAGGATTTTACTGATTCCTTAATATTATCAGAAGTTAAATTATTAATAACAAAAATTTCTGTATCCGCACCTGCATCAAGCAAAACTTTTTGTGTATCAAATTCACAGTTTGTACCTGGGAAAACAGGAATCAAAACTTTTGGTCTTGCAAAAGATGTAAGCGCTTTGAAGTTATGTTTTTCAGAATAATCAAGTTTCGGAATATCTTTATCTTCAGTTTTAATATTACACTTGTAAATTGGTTCTAATTTATTTTCATAACTGTTGAGCAATTCAGAAAGATCAATAACTTTATCGTTGTGTGTAATACTAAACTCACTTGTTGTGTAACCGATTACTTCTCCGATTTCAACATCTTCAGCAAGTTCAAGAACAAATGCACCATAATTATATGCAAACATCTGTTCAACACTAAAGTTATCCTCATATTTAAAGCCGATACTGTTACCAAAAGACATTTTCATAATTGCTTCCGCAACGCCACCATAAGTAGGTGTATAAGCAGCAACAACTTTTTTGTCCTTAATCAATGAATTTACTAAATTGTAAAGTTCAATTTGTGATTTTGCACAAGGCAAATTATCTTTTGTATATTCAGGCTTAACAAGAACAACTTTATTACCTGCTTTTTTAAATTCAGGTGAAATAATGCTGTCTACATTTTCAGTTGTTACGGCAAAAGAAACAAGTGTAGGTGGAACATCAATATCTTCAAAACTTCCGCTCATTGAGTCCTTACCACCGATAGCGGCAATACCAAAATCTTTCTGTGCCATAAATGCGCCTAAAAGTGCTGACAACGGTTTACCCCAACGTTTTCCGTCTTTTAATGGCTTTTCAAAGTATTCCTGGAATGTCAGATATACATCTTCAAATTTGCTGCCTGCTGCAATAAGTTTAGAAACTGATTCAACTACAGCAAGATACGCACCATGGTATGGGCTGATTGATGATACAAAAGGATTGTAACCATAAGCCATAACAGAACATGTATTAGTGTGTTTTGTTTCAACTGAAACTTTGTTTACCATCGCCTGAATAGGTGTTAACTGGTTTTTACCGCCAAACGGCATTAAAACAGTTCCTGCACCAATTGTTGAGTCAAATCTTTCAGAAAGACCGCGTTTTGAGCAAACATTCAAATCCTGTGCAAGTTTGTTATATGCTTCAACAAAGTCAGTTTCATGTGCTTTATTATAGTCTTTAGTGTTAACAGGTGTAATATCAATATGCTTTTCAGCACCGTTAGAGTTAAGGAATTCTCTTGAAATATTTACAATTTCAACACCGTTCCAACTCATAACAAGTCTTGGATCATCCTGAACAGTAGCAACAACTGTTGCTTCAAGGTTCTCAGAGTTTGCTAAAGCAATAAATTTATCTACATTTTCTGCTTCAACAACAACAGCCATACGTTCCTGAGATTCACTTATAGCAAGTTCAGTACCATCAAGACCATCATATTTCTTAGGTACAGCGTTAAGGTTAATTCTGATACCATCAGCAAGTTCGCCAATTGCAACAGAAACGCCACCTGCACCAAAGTCATTACAACGTTTAATAAGAAGTGATGCATCCTTATTTCTGAACAATCTCTGAAGTTTACGTTCTTCAGGTGCGTTACCTTTCTGAACTTCTGCACCACAACTTTCCAAAGATTCAAGTGTGTGAGATTTAGAAGAACCTGTAGCACCACCGCAACCATCGCGTCCTGTTCTTCCACCTAATAAGATGATAACATCACCGTCAACAGGACATTCGCGTCTTACATTTTCTGCAGGCGCTGCTGCAACTACTGCACCAATTTCAAGTCTTTTTGCAACATAACCATCGTGATAAATTTCATCTACAAGACCTGTTGCAAGTCCAATCTGGTTACCGTATGAACTATATCCGTTAGCAGCAGTAGTTACGATTTTTCTCTGTGGAAGTTTACCTTCCATTGTTTCATTAACAGGTAAAAGCGGATCAGCTGCACCTGTAACACGCATTGCAGAGTATACATAACTTCTTCCTGAAAGCGGGTCACGGATAGCACCACCGATACAAGTTGCTGCACCACCAAATGGTTCGATTTCTGTTGGATGGTTGTGAGTTTCGTTTTTAAATAAAAGTAACCATTCTTCATCTTTACCATCAACATCAACAGTCATTTTAACTGTGCAAGCATTGATTTCTTCAGATTCATCGAGTTTATCAAGTTTACCGATTTTCTTAAGATATCTGCCTGCTAATGTTGCAATATCCATAAGATTAATAGGTTTTGTTCTGCCAAGTTCTTTTCTTGTTGCAATATATTCGTCATATGCCTTCTGGAGAATTTCATCTTCAAATTTTGCACTATCAATAGTTGTTAAAAATGTAGTATGACGGCAATGATCTGACCAATATGTATCAATCATTTTAATTTCTGTAATATATGGATCACGATTTTCTGATTTGAAATAATTCTGGCAGAATTTAATATCATCAAAATCCATAGCAAGTCCGTGTTTTGCCACAAATGCTTTCAATCCATCATCATCTAAAGCACAGAAGCCTTCCAAAAGTTCAACAGTTGTAGGAATCTCATAATCAATTTTAAGAGTTTCTGCTTTTTCAAGAGATGCTTCTCTTGCTTCCACGGGGTTAATTACATATTTTTTAATTTCAGCAAGTTCCGCATCAGTTAAGTTTCCATAAAGCAAATAAACTTTTGCAGATTTAACAATTGGTTTTTCGATTTGAGAAATCAACTGAATACACTGTGCTGCAGAATCTGCTCTCTGATCAAACTGACCGGGCAAATATTCCACTGCAAAGGTAATATCTGCTTTATCCAACTCGTCAGTAACTATATCTAACTGCGGTTCTGAAAATACAGTATTTTTACAGTAATCAAATAATTCTTTTTCAATATTTTCAACATCGTATCTGTTAAGAATTCTTAATTCTTTTAATGAAGAAATCTGAAGCAATTCACGAATGTCATTTTTCAAAGACTGTGCTTCGTGAGCAAGACCTTCTTTTTTTTCTACATATATTCTGTATACCACTAAAAGTTCCTCCTATAGGTTTAAAGTGTTTTTAAAGCTTTTTGTCCAATATCCTTACGGAAATATGCATTGTCAAATTTAATATTATCTACTTTTTTGTATGCATTTGCTATTGCATCACTCAATGTATCTCCAATAGCGCTTACACCAAGAACTCTACCACCTGAAGTCAATAACTTTTCATTTTCAAGTTTTGCACCTGCTACATAAATCATATCATCATCAGGCATTGTAATTTCTTTTCCGGTTTCGTATTTTTGTGGATAACCGTCTGATGCAACAACAACACAACAAGCACTCTTACTAGAAAACTTAACATCAATTTTATCCAAAGTACCGTTCGTGGTAGCCATCATAATGTCAAGTAAATCACTTTCAAGAAGTGGCAACACCACCTGTGTTTCAGGGTCACCAAAACGGCAGTTATATTCAATAACTTTTGGACCTTTTGGTGTAAGCATCAAACCGAAATACAGACAACCTTTAAACATTCTGCCTTCGTTTTCCATTGCTTTTAAAGTAGGCATAAATATTGTATCCATACAAACTTCTGCGATTGCATCAGTATAGCAAGGATTTGGAGCAATAGTTCCCATACCTCCTGTATTTAAGCCTTCATCATTATCTTTAGCACGCTTATGATCCATTGAAGTAACCATAGGAACTAAAGTTTTTCCATCAGTAAAAGCAAGAACAGAAACTTCAGGACCTGTTAAAAATTCTTCAATAACAATGTTATTGCCACTTTCGCCAAACACTTTATCTTCCATCATAGAAATTACGGCATCTTCTGCCTCTTTAAGCGACTGGGCAATTATAACACCCTTACCCAAAGCAAGTCCGTCTGCTTTTATAACAACAGGAATGTCACATTCTTTTAAATATTCCAATGCTTTTTCCTTGTTGTTAAATGTTTCATAACCTGCTGTTGGAATGTTATATTTTTTCATCAAATTTTTAGAAAAAACTTTACTACCTTCGATGATTGCTGCATTCTTATCAGGTCCAAAACATGGGATACCCACTTCATTAAGTGCATCAACTGCTCCCAAAACTAATGGATCATCAGGTGCAACAACAGCATAGTCAATTTTTTCATTAAGTGCAAATTCGACAATTTTATCAATATCTTTTGCACCGATATTAACGCAAACTGCGTCTTTTGCGATACCGCCATTACCAGGCAAAGCAAAAATTTCAGTTACATTTTTATTTTCTTTAATCTTTTTAATGATAGCGTGTTCTCTTCCCCCGCCACCAACAACTAAAATTTTCAATCTAAATTCCTCCTGAATTAAATCTTAGTGATGGAACAATCTCATTCCGGTAAATGCCATTGAAATACCAAGTTTATCACATTCATCGATAACAAGTTGATCTCTTATTGAACCGCCCGGTTGAGCAATATATGAAACACCACTCTTTGCAGCGCGTTCAATGTTATCACCAAATGGGAAGAATGCATCACTGCCTAAAGCAACATTTTTAATTGTTGCGAGATATGCTTTTTTCTCTTCTCTTGTAAGAGGCTCCGGTTTTACAGTAAATAATGTTTCCCAAGCACCATCTGTAAGCAAATCTTCATAATCATCTGAAATATAAACATCAATAGCATTATCGCGTTCCGGTCTGCCAACAGTTTCAATAAATGGCAAATTCAAAACTTTTGAATGCTGACGCAAATGCCAGTTATCTGCTTTATTTCCTGCAAGTCTTGTGCAATGAATTCTTGACTGCTGACCTGCACCAACACCAATAGCCTGTCCATCAACAGCATAGCAAACTGAATTAGACTGTGTATATTTGAGTGTAATAAGAGCAATAACCAAATCTCTTACTGCACTTTCAGGTAAATCTTTATTTGCGGTCACAACATTTTGAAGAAGTTCTTTATTAATTTCAAAGTTGTTTCTACCCTGTTCAAAAGTAACACCATATACCTGTTTTGTTTCAACAACTTCAGGTACATAGTCAGGATCAATTTTTACAATATTGTAATTACCGTTTCTTTTTGTTTTCAAAATTTCCAATGCTTCAGGATCGTAGTCAGGAGCAATTACACCATCAGAAACTTCACGTGCAATTAATTTTGCAGTAACCACATCACACTTATCGCTAAGAGCAATCCAATCACCAAAAGAAGACATTCTGTCAGTACCTCTTGCTCTTGCATAAGCAGTTGCAAGTGGTGAAGAATCCAAATCTTCAATATCATCAACAAAGCATGCTTTTTTCAGGTCGTCACTCATTTTGATACCAACAGCCGCTGATGTAGGGCTAACATGTTTAAATGAAGTTGCAGCAGGCATACCAAGTGCTTCTTTTAATTCTTTAACAAGCTGCCAACTGTTAAAAGCATCAAGAAAATTGATAAATCCAGGTCTGCCTGACAAAATTTCTATAGGCAAATCCTGACCATTAGACATATAAATCTTTGCAGGTTTCTGATTAGGATTACATCCATATTTTAATTCAAATTCTTTCATTTGGCTCACTCCTATTTATTCTTATTAATCATTCTGTTTTCGATCTTACCGGTTTCTAAATCAATATATCTCACATAAAGTGAAATTTTATTATCGGCATTAAGATTTTCCCAAAGAGTATTAGTGAGTTCATCTATGCAATCAGGAATTTCCACGCGTTCCGGTTCTCCTGTGAATGTAGGAATAGGGTTTCCGTCGCAATTATATGTATGAATGAAATGTCCAAGTCCTGCAACAGGTTCATAAGAGAAAGTATATCTGTTGCAATTTACGCCTAAACCATCTGCACTTTTTAAAATGCTCATTTTATATGAAAAACTGTCAGTAAAATTAAGAATTGCACTAATTCTTGGAGTATAGTTTGGTGCATCAGGCTCGAATGCTCTTGTTTCTAATGCATCTTCAAAAGTTTTACCTTCTGCAACAAAGTCATAAATTGTGTCAGTCTGATCACCGTTGGTAACAATTAACTGATTATTAATCTTTCTGATTGGTGAGTAAATGATTAAAGAAGGATCTTCAACTTTCGAAGCATCAAAAGGATAAATTGTAACTTCTTCGCCATTTTCAACAAAAACTCTGTTTCTGCTGTTTTCACTTCTGCCCATAATAAAATATGCTGTTACTGCATATTTACCATTTTTACTTTTTCCGGCAACAATACCTCTGCCAACATATGAGTTATCTTTAATCAGTTCACCGATATTATTAATATCATAAATCCCCATATTATTTTACCTCCATAATTTCTTTTGAAACAATTTCACAAGCTTCAGGCAGTATTTTCCATTCTGCTTGCTCCATAACACGTTTTTGCAACACTTCAGCAGTATCATCAGGGAGAATTTCAACACTTTTTTGTAAAATAATCTTACCACCATCAGGAATTTCATTTACAAAATGAACAGTTGCTCCTGTAACTTTTACGCCATATTCAAGTGCTGCCTCGTGAACTTTAAGTCCGTAAAATCCTTTGCCGCAGAATGATGGAATAAGCGACGGATGAACATTAATAATTCTGTCAGCATATTTTTTAGTGAAATTTTCACTTAAAATACACATAAACCCCGCAAGGACAATAAGTTCAATGCCATACTGTTCCAAAGTATCAATAATTTTTTCTTCAAAGTCGTTTTGTGAAGCACATTCTTTTTTATTAACAACTACTGCAGATATACCGTTCGTTCTGGCGCGTTCTATTGCATAAGCATCAGGGTTACTCGCAATTACAACTTCAATTCTACCGCTCTTAATTATATTATTTTTCTGTGCATCAATTAAAGCCTGAAGATTTGTGCCTCCGCCTGAAACTAAAACCGCAATTTTAGTTAGCATATAACCACGCTTTCGTCACCTTTAACAATTTCACCGATAACATAAGCATCTTCACCATTATCTTTGAGTGTTTTAAGTGCAAGTTCAACATCGTTTTTATCAACAACAATACTCATACCAACACCCATATTAAATGTGTTGAACATATCTCTTTCAGAAATATTACCTGTTTTTGCAAGTAATTCAAAAATTGGTAAAACTCTTACTGCTGAACGATCAATTTTAGCAGTAAAACCTTCCGGAATGCTTCTTGGAATATTTTCATAAAAGCCACCACCGGTAATGTGAGATACTGCTTTAACTTTAACATTTTTGAACAATTCAAGCATTGGTTTTACATAAATCTTAGTTGGTGTAAGTAAAGTTTCACCAATTGATTTTCCACCAAGTTCCGCAACCGGTGATTTTAAATCTGCTTTTTTTACATCAAAAACTTTTCTCACAAGAGAAAAACCATTAGAATGCACACCGCTTGAAGGAAGAGCAATAATCACATCATTTTCTTTGATAGATTTGTTATCAAGAATTTTTTCCTTGTCAACTACGCCAACAGCAAAACCTGCAAGATCATATTCATCTTCAGGATAGAATCCCGGCATTTCAGCAGTTTCACCACCGATAAGTGCAGCACCTGACTGAACACAACCTTCTGCAACACCTGAAACAATCTGTGCAACTTTTTCAGGAAAATTCTTTCCTACTGCAATATAGTCAAGGAAAAACAATGGTTTGGCACCGCAACAGATAATATCATTAACGCACATAGCAACGCAATCGATACCAACAGTATCGTGTTTATCCATTAAAAATGCCATCTTAAGTTTTGTTCCTACACCGTCAGTTCCGCTAACGAGAACAGGATTTTTAATTCCATCCAAATCTAAAGAAAATAATCCGCCAAATCCGCCGATATCAGAAACAACACCACTTGTCATTGTGCGTGCAATGTGCTGCTTCATTAAACGAACTGCTTCATAACCGGCAGTAATATCTACTCCGGCTTCTTTGTAACTTTCACTAAAACTTTTCATAATCAAATACTCCCTTCAAACAACTTATTAGTAGCACAAAACTTTTCTACTACAATTTAGCAGAAAAGTTTTGAAATTTATTAAACATTATAACTGTATTTTTCAGAAATAATTTTGTCTTTTTCCAGAACTTTTTCAGTGGCCGATTTGCGCATTGACTCATATTTTTCCGCAATCTCGTCATCTGAAACCGCCAAAATCTGAAGTGCAAGCAATGCTGCATTTTCAGCACCATCAATCGCAACTGTTGCAACAGGCATACCTGACGGCATCTGAACAGTAGATAACAAAGCGTCCAAACCATCGAGTGTTGAAGACTTAACAGGAATACCAATAACAGGCAGAGTGGTGTTTGCTGCAAACGCACCCGCAAGATGCGCAGCCTTGCCGGCAGCACAAATAACAGCACCAAAACCATTTTTTCTTAAAGCACCTGCAAATTCTTTTGCTTCAACAGGTGTACGATGAGCAGAAAGTACCCTTACTTCATAAGGAACGCCGAACTCTTTAACCTTGTTGATGCATTTTTCCATAACAGGCAAATCACTGTCGCTACCCATTACAATTGCAATCTTTTTCATAGTTACCTCCTAAATTTAACAAAAGGGCAATCCTCTAGATTAAACATTAAAGGATTGCCCAGACGGTCGACGAAATTACGCTTTTTATTCCCTGTGGTTCACCACTTATCCGTCAGTCATAAAAAGCTACATAGATATAATATCACATTTTTATAATTTAGTCAACAAATTTTAACATTATTGTATTTAATTTTCTCTTATTTTTTATGTGCTAAGTTTGCTCTGGTTTTTTAAAATCTGTAAAGCCTTTTTCTCTAGTCTTGAAACTTGTACTTGTGATATGCCAAGCATTTTCCCTACCTCACTTTGTGATTTATCTCTGAAAAATCGTAAAATTACAATCCGGCGCAAACGAGTGTCTAAAGTGTTTAGTATTTCTTTTAAAAAAATTTCATCTTCTATTTCGATATTCCCATCTTTAATATCAGGTATTTTTTCACACAAATTCACATCATTTTCGCTGTCAGCAAAAATTGATTCACAAGGTTTTAATGCATTTAATGCTTCAACTATTTTTTCCGAATCAAGATTAAGATGATTACTGAGTTCAAAAACAGTTGGTTCCCGATTTAAAGTTTTCTTCAATTCTTCAATTGCTTTAACAATTTTTACCCCTGACTCTTTAATAGTTCTTGGTATTTTTACTAAACCATCATCACGAAAATAACGCTTTATTTCTCCCATAATCACTGTGACGGCATAAGTTGAAAATTTAACATTTAATTCAGGATTAAACCTCTCCCCGGCTTTAATTAGTCCAACTGAACCGATTTGTACTATATCTTCAAACTCAACACCACGCCCGCAAAACTTCTTTGCAACCATATAAACAAGCCCCATATTCTCTTCAACGATTTTATTTCGAATTATCAAACTATTCATATTTTCTGATGATTTTCCTCATTATAACCTTTGTTCCTGCCCCCGGACTTGATATTACATCTAAACTATCCATAAATGTTTCCATTACCGTAAACCCCATACCTGATCGTTCCAGTTCAGGCTGTGTCGTAAATAGTGGTTGCTTTGCCTCTTCTATATTTTTTATTCCACATCCTTTATCCGAAATTTCAACAATGAGTTCATTTTCAATAATTTCAGCATTTAAAAACACTACGCCTTCTTTGTTTGCATATCCATGAACCACTGCATTTGTTACCGCCTCCGAAACTGCAGTTTTTATATCGCATAATTCATCAATAGTCGGATCTAAATCGGCAACAAAATGTGCAATAATTTGCCTTGCCATTTTTTCATTTTCAGGACAACTTTTAAATTGTATAAATATGTAATTGTTTTTCATACTATTCCGCCTCCTGTTTTTTAGCATCATTTACAACAGGTATTATTCTGTTAATTCCTGCAATTTCAATTATTTTCATAACTTGAGTTGTAGGATTATTAATATAAACAAAACCACCTAACGAACTCAAAAGTTTATATCGTCCTAATATCATTCCAATACCGGAACTATCCATAAATTCAACTTTAGAAAAATCAAAAACTAAATTTTTCACTGGTCTTTTATTAATTTCTGAATCAATTTTTTCTCTGATTTCAAAAGCATTGTTGTGATCTATATCTTCACACAATTTAACAGTCATTGTATTGTTGGTATGTACTATATTCATTTTTACCTCCTGAAAGTAATATTGATATTATAATACATTAAAGATTTTGAATAAAAAGCAGAAAAAAGTCGCAAACTTTATAAAAGTTTACGACTTTTTTTGCATATATAATTATTTAAGTTTTTCAAGATTTTCAATAACTTTTTCAAGCATTGCGCGATATTTTTCGCCTTTTTCTTTTTCTTCCTCAATAAGTTTTGCAGGTGCTTTTGAAACAAATCCCTGATTGCTCAATTTACCTTCAACACGCTTAACTTCACCTTCTAAGCGCTGTTTTTCTTTGAGTAAACGTTCTTTTTCTTTTTCAAAGTCAACTAAATCACCCATAGGAATTAAAATCTGCGCACCTTCTGAAACAACCGATGCCGCATCTTCCATAGAAAACGCATCATCAACAATGCTTACAGCAGAAGCATTTGCGAGTTTCTGGAAGAACTGTGCTCCGTTTTCAAACACATCTTTGTACTGTGTCTTAATGTAAAGATTCGCTTTTTTAGATACAGGAACATTCATTGTGGCTCTTGTGTTTCTGATTGCCTTAATTGCATCCATTATGAAGCCAAGTTCTTTTTCTTCTTTTTCAAATGAAAGTTTTTCATCGAACACAGGCCATTTTGCACGCATAATAGTTTCGCCCTGGTGTGGAAGATGCTGCCAGATTTCTTCAGTTATAAATGGCATAAACGGATGTAAAAGTGTCAAAGTATTAGTCATTACATATACTAAAACGCTTTGCGCTGTTTTGTTTGTTGGATCTTCTGATTCATACAAACGCGGTTTAACAAGTTCAATATACCAATCACATAAATCATCCCAAATGAAATCGTAAAGTTTTGCAACAGCAACACCTAATTCAAATTTATCGAGATTTTCAGTAACTTCTTTTGTCAAAGTATTTAATTTGCTGATAATCCACTTATCTTCAACATTGAGTTTATCAATTTCTAATTCACCAAGATTATCTTCTGTTAAATTCATAAGGATAAATCTTGAAGCATTCCAGATTTTATTAGCAAAGTTTCTGCTTGCTTCTACTCTTTCCTCATAATATCTCATATCATTTCCTGGTGAATTACCTGTTGCTAAAGTAAATCTGAGAGCATCGGCGCCATATTTTTCAATAACTTTCAAAGGATCTACACCGTTGCCAAGGGATTTTGACATTTTTCTGCCCTGACTGTCGCGAACAATACCATGAATAAATACATGTTCAAACGGTGCTTTACCTGTATGCTCAAGTGCTGAAAATACCATACGTGCAACCCAGAAGAAAATAATGTCATATCCTGTAACCAAAGTACTTGTTGGATAGAATTTTTCGAGGTCTTTGGTATTTTCAGGCCAACCAAGTGTTGAAAATGGCCAAAGTGCTGAACTGAACCATGTATCTAACACATCTTCTTCCTGGCGGAGTGTTGCACCGCACTTAGAACAAGTGGTAATATCTTCTTTAGAAACAAACATTTCTCCACATTCATCACAATAATACGCAGGAATTCTGTGTCCCCACCATAACTGTCTTGAAATACACCAGTCACGAACATTTTCCATCCATGAAAGATAAGTTTTTGAAAATCTTTCAGGTACAAACTTCAATGTTCCGTCTTTTACAACTTCAACAGCAGGTTTTGCCAAAGGTTCCATTTTTACAAACCACTGTTGTGATGCGATAGGTTCAACAGTAGTTCCACATCTGTAGCAAGTACCTACATTGTGAGAATGTTTTTCAATTTTTACTAATAAACCAAGTTCTTCAAGATCTGCAACCATTGCTTTTCTTGCTTCATATCTGTCCATTCCCTGATATTTGCCGCCAAATTCATTAACACAAGCATTATCATCAAGAACTTTGATAACTTCAAGATTATGTCTTTTACCAACTTCAAAGTCGTTAGGATCGTGGGCAGGAGTAATTTTAACACAACCTGTACCAAAATCTTTTTCAACATATTCGTCAGCAACTACAGGAATTTCTCTGCCAACTAAAGGTAAAACTAACATTTTGCCAACAAGGTTTGTATATCTTTCATCATCAGGGTGAACTGCAACCGCAGTATCACCAAGTAATGTTTCAGGTCTTGTTGTAGCGATAATAACATATTCATCACTGTCTTTTACCGGATATTTAATGTGCCAGAATGCACCTTCCTGTTCCTGATATTCAACTTCTGCATCAGACAAAGCAGTTGCACAATTCGGACACCAGTTGATAATTCTGTTACCTCTGTAAATAAGACCTTTTTCATAAAGATTACAGAAAACTTCTTTTACGGCTTTTGAACAGCCTTCGTCCATTGTAAATCTTTCTCTTGTCCAGTCGCATGATGAACCAAGTTTCTTCAACTGATTTGTGATAGTACTACCAAATTTTGCTTTCCAGTCCCAAACCATTTCAAGAAATTTTTCTCTGCCAACATCGTGTCTGGTAAGTCCCTGTTCTTTACGAAGCATTTCTTCAACTTTAATCTGAGTAGCAATACCAGCATGGTCAGTTCCAGGCACCCAAAGAGCCTCGTAGCCCTGTAAGCGTTTATATCTGATTAAAATATCCTGAAGAGTTTCATCCAATGCATGACCCATATGAAGCTGACCTGTAACATTCGGAGGCGGAATTACAATGGTATATGGTTCTTTTTCAGAAGAACTGTCTGCGCCAAAGTACCCCTTTTCTTCCCATTCTTTGTACAAGCGATCTTCAAATTGCTTTGGATCATAGTTTTTGTCAATATTCTGGTGTTTACACATTTTTAAAATCATTCCTTTGTCAAAATTATATTAACCAACCTGAGCAAGTGCCAAAGGTACTTCAGCATCAGGTACTAAAATTTCAAAAGATTCAGGTTCCAAACCTTCCGATACTCTCTTTTTTACTCTAACTTTAAAAGACTCATTTTCCAACTTTTCTTTTATGTTATATGCTACATCAAATTCGTTGGTAACAAAAACAACTGTCCACATACACTCACCTCTTACTTAAAACACAAACGACCATTTTTGTAAAACAATCGTTAAATAATTTAATTTTTGAAAGTGGCAACAAAAATTTCCTCAGTGGTACTTCCTTGTAATATTCGCAGTTGAATTTTGTTTCACTTAAAATTTTCTTAAATCTTTTTGTACTCATTTTATTAATGTACGAAAAGTATTCTTTTCCTTTATCATCGGTATCAATTCTGAATCCGATTCTTTCATCACCATCAGGCAAATTTTTAACAAGTTCTTTATATCCTTTTATAAGGGTATTGTCATCAAATAACAAATGCACCCACGGAATACCTATTGCATCACTTAAATGCGCACCAAACGGATGATTGTATGGTGGGAAATTTATATAAAGTTTACCGCCCGGTTTTAAAACTCGATTTACTTCGTTTAAAACTTCCAGAGGTTTTGCAACATGTTCCATTGCATCGTTCATAATTACCGTATCAAAAGAGGCTTCGGCAAATGGCATTTGAGATGCATCTGCATAAACAAATTCAAAACCTTTAAGACCCAATTTATCTCTTAATTGTTCAGATTCTTCTTTATACTTTTCAACAACATCAACACCTGTAACCGACAAAGCACCTTTTGATAAATAATAAAGAGATTTACCCCCGGCACCACAACCTATATCCAATACACTTTTATTGGAAAACATTTCATTTTCATCGGTATATTCCAAATAAAATTTGATAGTGTCTATTCCTTTTTCAAATTGCCATTGAGCATAAGTTTTCTCGCCATTTTGTTGCATGTTAAACGGATGCTTTGGTAATTTAAAGAATTTATTTAAACCAAGAAGCATTTTTAATGACATAGACTGCCCCCTATCATAAATATAACATCTTTAATATTATAAACGCAAGTTATAAAAAAGTCAATAGTGATTATCATAACTATATGTTTCAAAATTTGCTTTTAACAAAAAACCATTTATTTTTATTGACAAATATATAATAATTGTGTATAATATCTAAAGTTATCTGGGTGTGGCGCAGTTTGGTAGCGTGCTTGAATGGGGTTCAAGAGGCCGAGAGTTCAAGTCTCTCCACTCAGACCAAACCACCGAAAACATAGCGTTTTCGGTGGTTTTTCTATATTTTTAAGAAAAAAACAGCGTGCTTGATTTTTGAGTTAAAAGAAAGGAATCAAGCGTTATGAAAAAGAACAAAATTACAATGGAATTATCAGTTACTATGGAAAATGTATTTCACGATTTTATACTATCCAAAAGGGCAAACGGACTAAGTGAAAAAACTATTTTGACATATAATCAACACTTTTCAGCAATTAGCAAACATTTACAAATCAAGCGTGCTATTGACCAAATAAACAAGAGTGCACTTGATGAAATGATTGCAAGTATGCGTGATGCAGAACTTGCTCCCAATAGCATTAGAAGTTACACACGAACTTTAAAATCTTTCTTTTCGTGGTGTAATGAAGAAAATATAACTATGCTGAATATTAAATTATACAAAGCCGAAGAAACTATAAAGGAAACATACACAGATGAAGAACTGAACGTATTACTCCAAAAGCCAAATATGCGTAAATGCAATTTTGCCGAGTATCGTAATTGGGTTGTTATAAATATTCTTGTGAATAACGGCTGTCGTGCCGCAACTATTCGTAACATTCAAATACGTGACGTGGATTTGATAAATCGTGTAATTTATTTGCGACACACAAAAAATAAAAAAGCACAGGTTATTCCCCTGTGCGAAATATTGGTATCAACTTTAAAAGAATATATGCGTATACGAAGCGGCAACGATGAAGATTTTTTATTTCCAAATGAATGCGGCGAACAACTAACAGAAAATGGTTTACGTTGCAGTATAGCAAAATATAACAAACGCCGCGGTGTTGATAAAACAAGCATTCACGCGTTCCGTCATACATTTGCCCGCAAATATTTAGTTGATTGCGGCGGCAACGCCTTTACACTTCAAAGGTTATTGGGACATTCTACACTTGATATGACAAAACATTATTGTACTATTTTTGATGCAGACATTGCAAAGAACTATGACCAATTTTCTCCGTTATCTCAAATGAAATCCAATAGCACAAGAATTAAAATTAAAAAATCACGGAAATAACGAAACATAACGAAAAAAGCGGGAGAAAATACTCTCCCGCTCCTTTTAAAATTTATTCAATATTTCTTTTGTTTGCACGCGGCACACGTTAAATTTATTATAATCGTTTTCTTTTGGAATTTGTGTATTTAATGCAGGTTTATATTCTCTGATATACTCACCCTCTTTTGTGCCGATTTCATCTTTTATGGCGTTGTAGCCGCTTCGTGTTGCATAATATAAAACATCAAAGCCTATCTTGTGCCCTTTGCGGTGTGCCTCGGCTATTATTCTGTATTTCAACTCTGATTGCTTTCGTATGCCTACATAGTGCTATACAACACGTTTAAGCATATTATGGCTTTTACCTATGTAAACAATTTCATCATCTATTTTAATACAATATATTCCTGCATAATTGTATTTTTTGTCATATCCATAACGTTTCAGATAGTTAATCATATTTGTTTCGTAATTTGGCATTAGAAAATAAACTCCTTTTTTGTTGGCATTGGTGTTATCTGTTTTTTACTCTCTGCTTTTGGTACAGGTATCCTTATTTCCTTTACTTTTGGAATATAGACGTTATCCGTCACAATTAACCCATTATTATTTATCCGTTGGTTATTTGTTTCAATTTCGTTATTATTTATTTCTATATCCTTTGTCGGTACATTTGGAACGGCTCGGTCATCACAGGACACGTCAAGCGGACATTCCTCAAAATTCAATACGTCATTCGGCGTTTGAGTTGTGATGGAAATTTGATTATCTGCGTGGCTCGGCTATGGTGTTTCAAAAAAATTATAGCCATTTCCACCCCTTTGAACAATATATCCTTTATCCATTAACTTTGTAAATTGGTCTTGATATGTAGAACGCGGCATTCCTATTGCCTATCTAACAGCGACAGGTGATAATGCAAGATTATATCCGTCAGCATTTGAAGCAAGATACATATAAAGCATTAAAGCGTGTGCTCCTAAATCACGTGCGGCTGCTTGCCAATTCACGTTTTTAATGCCGAGAAAGTCAGACTTTGCTGACTCTCGGTTAATTTTAATAACCCTCTAATTGGGGTATGTAATGTTTGGCATTTCGTTTCCTCCTTATTCGCCAAGTTTTTTAATGGCACGCTGTAATTCTTCAATATTAGCAATTGCCTGTTCTATATTTGCTTTTAGAGCTATACGTGAAAGAACTTTATCCGCAAGGCGGTCAATTTCATAGTCAGATAATAGACTGCTTTTCATCATATCCTTTTGATATTGATAGCGGAGCATTATATCTCCTGTGCTCTACATAGCCTCAATAAATCTATCAGCCATACTTTTTTGAGTTTTCATAGTCAGGTATATCCTCCTTTCTTTTAAATTTTTTGAAAGTATTTTCTTTTTACTTTCTATATATATATTATACCATATTTTTTTGAAAAAATCAAAGTAAGACCGTATTACGTTTAGCCTTTGAACGAATGGCGGCGGGGTATATTTCGGGAAAAACAAAAGCCTAACCTCCACACTTAAAAATGCGTGGCTATTGCTCTTTTGAAGCGGATTTATAAATTCATCGTCATCGTCATAAAAACAAACAAAAACGCACGAAAATAATTACATTTTATAAGCAATACAATGCAAACGCGAAAAAACAGATAAAAATAACGCAAAACGACAGTTTCGCAATACAACACACTCATTTTTATTCATACGCAAAATTTCGCCTCTATTTTCGATTATTTTCGTCAGAATGCTTGACAATATATATATATAATTGTATGTAGGCCTTTTTGCAATTCTGTGAAAGACCTACAATTTTATTTTTAGGAGGTACAAGAAAATGAGAATTATTCTTGACACAGACAAAAAAACTATCACAGTTCCGTGGAACTACCAAACCAAGCTTGACGGCATAAATGAAATCATTATGCAGGTCAGCAATGACGAAAGCAAGAAAAAAACGTTCACAGGTTACATTGACGAAATATGGCAGGATTGTATTGAACATTCTGATAAATGTGTTTTAACAGGTGAAAAACCTTTTCGCAAAAAAGACAACAAGTAATATGGCTAAAAGAGTTACACCCGAAGAAATCGTTGAAATGCATCGTCTTTATGCTAAACACGGCAATTATGCGGCTGTTGGCCGAGAATTGGGACGAAGCGGCACAACGATTGCAAAATACATAAAATTACACGGCACACCCGATATTGTAAAGCATACATTCAAAGAGGTTGTGCGTGCATAAAAAACAAAAATAAGTAGTGCTGTCCTGATGCCGTCGTTTCAAGATATGTTCACGAATTTGAAGCGGCTGTTGGAGCAGCAAGTTACATTTTGAATCGAATTTAGAAAGGAATTTGAAATATGGAAGAAAAAACTCTGCTAATTAGCAAACAAGGTAATATTGCCAAAATAGTAAGTGTGATTTTAGTCGTAATAGGAATTGTTGCGTTCAACATAATATGGAATATGTGCGAAGATGAAACTATGTTGCAAAGTATGATTACGAATTTTGATTATTTTATTACTAATCATCTTCTTTTTTATGGCTCAATGACATTATTACCCGCATTCGCCCTTGCGGTAATTATTTATTTTGGCACAGCACGATGCAAAATGACCATTACAGATAAAAGAGTTTATGGTAATGCTTCTTTTGGTAAAAGAGTAGATTTGCCATTAGACAGCATTTCTGCTGTAGGAACAAGCATATTAAAAGGAGTAGCTGTAGCAACATCTTCAGGAAGAATAAAATTTTATGATATAGAAAATCAAGAACAAATGCATAAAATTCTAAGTGAATTACTTATAAAGAGACAAGAAAAAGACAGAAACCAAGAAACAAATGTTGTGAAACAAGAAATTCCTAAAAGCAATGCAGACGAATTAAAAAAATTCAAAGACTTGCTTGACAATGGAGTTATAACACAAGAAGAATTTGACGAAAAGAAAAAACAATTACTTGGTTTGTAATACATAGGAGTGTGTACGATGGTATTATTTTTAATTTTTGCTATTTTGTTTTTTGTATGTCTTTTTTGTGTTGTGCCTTTTATTCTTTCAAAAAACAAGACATATACCGAATGGTTAATGAGAGAAGGAGAAAAAGAATTCAAACGAAAAAAAGAGCAAGAGCAAGCATTTAATGAAGCGGCAAAAGCACTGGGAATAAATAATGTATCACCAAGTAGTATAAACACAGCACCAAAAGAAAAAAATGCAAGTGTTGTGGGCAGAGCCGTCGCAGGCGGTATTATTGCAGGCGGAGCGGGTGCTGTTGTTGGTGCTATTAGTGCACTTGATAAAAATCAGAAAAACAACTCATCAAAATAACCATCTGTAAAATACAGTTGTTTACAACGGAGCGGCACAAAACCGCTCCGTATTTCTTTGTGTTCGTAAAGGTACACCTTTATAAACACACAAAAAGCACGTGTTTTCTTTGTTTGTAAAAGTTTTAAATAAGTTTACGAATATATTCGTAAAACACTTGACATTTACGAACACTTGTGGTATAATATATACATAATCACAAAGGAGGTTTACAAACAATGGAAACACGTACATACTATTATGC
>JAZRDC010000084.1:0-15774 GCA_045660065.1 Clostridia bacterium | reverse complement strand
TTCAATTGCAACTGTATCAATTTTTTTAGTTTTAAACTCATCTTCTTCAGGGCGAGTAATAGTAACCTCATTATCCATCTGCACGATTTTCAGTTCAACCAATAACTCACCTGCTGTTTGGAAACGATCATTCTGATTCTTTTTCATTGAACGCTTAACAATTTCTTCCAATCCAACAGATATACCCTGAACTAACTCTGAAGGCGGCACCGCTTCCTCTTGCATATGTTTTAATGCAACAGAAACTGAATTATCGCTCTCAAATGGCAACTTACCTGTAAGCATTTCATACATCACAACACCTAAAGAATATATATCTGATTTTTCATCAGTATATCCACCTCTGGCTTGTTCAGGAGAACAATAATGCACAGTACCCATAGCACCATCTTCTACTTTCATAGTGTAAGTTGAAACTGCACGAGCAATTCCAAAATCTGTAACTTTTAATACATCATCCTTAGTAACAATTATATTCTGAGGTTTAATATCTCTGTGAACAATACCTTTTCTATGAGCATGGTGAAGTGCAGAAACAATCTGAATTGAAAAATCAATAACTTTTTCACAGGGAAGTGCTCCATGCTCTGAAAGATATTCTTTCAAAGTAACACCTTCAACATATTCCATAACAATATAATGAATATCGTTTTCGTTGCCAATATCATACACAGAAACCACATTAGAATGTGATAAACCTGCTGCTGCCTGAGATTCAATATTAAATCTTTTTAAAAATTCTTCGTCATCTTTAAATTCATCTTTAAGAACTTTAATCGCAACATATCTGTTGAGATATGTACATTTGGCTTTATATACATTAGCCATACCACCGGTTCCGACCAATTCTAATATTTCATATCTACCGGAAAGAAGTGTTCCTATCATACTAATACCTCCAAACTACTCAAAAATAATCGTAACGGCGGTAATATTATCAGTTCCGCCATTTGAATAAGCCTTATCAACTAACGCTTTAGAAATACACTCAGCGTCTTTAAATTCATTCACAATGTTCTTTATATCAAGCGCAGAAACAACACCACTCAACCCATCGCTGCATAAAATAACAACATCACCAGTTGATACCGGGAATTTGAATATGTCTGTTTCAACAGTTAACTCACAACCAACCGCTCGTAAAATAACATTTTTGTCCGGACGTTCTTCCGCTTCAATTTCGGTAATTTCACCTGAATCAATCAGACTTTGAACATAAGAGTGATCGGTAGTTATTTGTTTAATACTCTCTCCCGAAATAAGATAACATCTGCTGTCACCAACATTTGCAACAACAACATTATTTTTATTCCACGTACACATTACAATTGTCGTTCCCATGTCCTGCATCAAATCATCTTCACAGGCCTTTTTAAATATGGTTGTATTAGCATAATTTATTGCATCAACAATATTTTTTTCAGTAATTTTACCCAAGGGTTCAAGTCGTTCACTAATACATTCAACTGCCGTTTTACTGGCAACTTCACCTTTATTATGTCCACCCATTCCATCAGCGACTACAGCGAAGTTTTTGCCTGTTATAAAGTTATCTTCATTATTGTCTCTTTTGCCTATATGTGTGTATCCTGATGCTTTAACCATAAAAACTTCACCTCTTTACAATGCATCATCTATATGTTCGTGCTTTCTTCTTAGTTGACCACAAGAAGCATCAATATCACTTCCAAGTTCTCGGCGAACTGTAGTTGTAACACCATTTTGTTCTAAAACATTCCTGAAAGCCTGAATGTCTTCAGGTGTACTTTTTACAAAACCAGTTTCTCTTACGCTGTTAACAGGTATCAAATTCACATGGCACAATTTGCCTTTGATTAATTTCAGCAAAGCATTTGCAGTTTTAACTGAATCATTTACTCCACTAATAAGAGAATATTCAAAAGTAACTCTTCTGTTAGTTTTTGCAACATAATAATCAAGCGCTTTCATTAATTCATTTATATTATATTTTTTATTTATCGGCATTATTTCAGAGCGCTTTTCATCAGTAGGCGCGTGCAGTGATACCGACAAAGTAACTGGCAAACCTTCATCTGCAAGTTGAATAATTTTTGGAACAATTCCGCAGGTAGAAAGTGCTATATGTCGGGCACCTATATTCATTCCTGCGTGATGGTTAATATTTCTGATAAACTTGGTAACATGTTCATAGTTATCTAAAGGTTCACCCATTCCCATCAAAACTATGTTGGAAATGCTGCATCCACTGTCTTTAGAAGCAAAAATTACCTGATCTGCAATTTCGCCCGCAGTAAGGTTTCTGACTTTGCCTCCCAGAGTTGATGCACAGAACTTACAACCCATATTGCAGCCAACCTGTGTTGAAATACAAATAGGATGTCCGTGCTTGTAATCCATAAGTACACTTTCAACAGTTTCACCATCTGACAGTTCAAACAGATATTTTATTGTGCCATCTTTTGAAACTTGTTTACGCAAAATTTTCAAAGTAGTTATGGTGCATAATTCTTCAAGTTGTTCTCTCAATTCTTTAGAAAGATTAGTCATTTCATCAAAACTTTCTACACCCTTATATAACCACTCATACACTTGCTTTGCACGATATTTTTTTTGCCCTATTGACAAAAAATATTCAGTTAATTCATCAAAAGTTAAATCTTTTAATCTGACTTTTTCCATTTTATTTTTCCTTTAAAATTCTGCACATATAAAATCCATCATTGGTTGCACACGGCAACAAAAGATGTTCGACGTATTTTGTAAGTTCCGGAAATTCTTCCACAACTTTATCTACTACATTACAGTTTTCTGTGCTATTAAGAGTACAGGTGCTGTAAACCAGCACTCCACCTGGTTTTAAATATCTGACTGCATTTTTTAATATATTATACTGCAAAACAGACAAACTGTCAAAATTATGGTCCGCCCACTTAATGTCAGGCTTTTTAGAGATTACCCCTAGTCCCGAACAAGGCACATCGACAAGAATTCTGTCAAATTTCTCAAAAAATTCTTCCCTGAAAACTTCACCATCATTAACAAGAGTATCAATAATATTAATACCTAATCTGTCCGCAGTCTTTGATATTAGTTTTGTGCGATGCTCGTGCAAATCACAAGCAATAATTGTGCCTGTATTATTCATTAATTGTGCCATACAACAGGACTTACCACCTGGTGCAGCACACAAATCAAGCACCATTTCACCAGGAACAGGTGCTAACAGCACAGCCGCTTCAACAGATGCTTTATCCTGAATGGTATATAACCCTTTCTCAAACCCTTTCAAAGAAATATGAGAAAAGTTTTTAACAACAAAAACATTCTCATCCTCTATAAAATCTGCATTCGCCTTTTCTAACATTCCACAAAACTGTTGTTTAGAAATTTTCAAAAGATTAGGTCTTAGTGTTATTCCTTTATTGATATTTGAAGATTGCAGCACAGTTTCTGCTTTATCTACACCAAAATCTCTTATAAACACATTAACAATTTCTTCTGGGAAAGAATACTTTACCTGAAAAAATTCTTTTTTATCTTCAGGATAGGAAATGTTATTTTTCTCTTTTGCAACTTTTCTTAAAACTGCATTAATAAAACCTACTGCCCCTTTATTTGCATACTTGTATGCAAGTTTTACACTCTCGTTACACGCAGCAGAATCGGGAATTTTGTCAAGATATAAAATCTGATAAATTCCGAGCCTTAAAATATTTTTAACACTGTCAGTAAATTTGTTTTCCTTTAGTTTTGAAAACAAATTTCTTACATAATCAAGATTTAATCTGTATCTGATTACACCATAAATCAGTTCAGTTGCCAGTGCTTTTTCTAATGTTTCCACACCATTTAATGCAGATTTCAATTCAAGATTTATATAATTTTTGTCATTTTCATATTTATTTAAAATATTTAATGCTAATTCTCTTGCTTTCATATTAATCGTTTCTTCTTGCCAATCCTATCAATCTTAAAAGGTTACCTAAAGCCACAATAGTTGCAGCAACATATGTCATCGCAGCAGCAGATAAAACTTTTTTAGCACCAAAGAGTTCAGAATCAGATAAAATATACTGTTGTTCCATAACTGATATTGCGCGTCTGCTTGCGTTAAATTCTACAGGAAGTGTTACTAACTGAAATAACACTACAGCAGAAAATAAAATTATTCCAAAATTAACCAATGCTGAAAATGAAAAAATTATTCCCATAATAACCAACGGAAAAGCAAGACTTGAACCTATGTTTGCAACAGGCAAAACTGCATTTCTCATTTTTATTGGCAAATACCCGATATTATGCTGAATAGCATGACCGGTTTCATGTGCAGCAACACCTAAAGCCGCTACCGATGTGCTGGAATAAACACTGTCAGACAATCTTATTACTTTTGTTCTTGGGTCAAAATGATCTGTCAGATTACCTGAAACTCTCTCTACAGTTACATCATAAATTCCATATAAATTCAAGATTTTCTGAGCAACTTCTGCCCCTGTAATTCCGCGGGTATTAATAACCTTACTGTATTTATTAAAAGTTGAACTTACATTACTTTGAGCAATCATCGCAATAATAATTGCAGGTAATACAAAAATTAAATATCCTGTGTCAAAGTAGAACATAAATATGCCTCCTCGTTAAATTTATAACCTTTGACAAAATCACAAGCCCCCATTGGCTTTTTACCTTCAGGCTGAATTGTAAGTAATTTAATTGATGAATTTTCGCCACAGCCGACATAAAACTCGCCATTTTTAATTACAATCTGACCTGATTTCAAATTACTGATATCAGCAACTTCTGCTTTTATAATTTTAAGAATTTTACCGTCTAAATATGCCTTTGCACCAGGTGAAGGATTCAACCCACGAACAAGACACCAAATTTTTTTTGCACTCATTGAAAAATCAATATAACTCATTTCTTTGGAAATCATAGGAGCATATGTCATTTCACTATGATTTTGCGGTATTCTTTCCAATGTGCCATTATTTATTCTGTCAATTGTCTCCGAAAGTACCTCAACACCAAGACCTGAAAGTTTATCAAACATACTGCCTGAAGTATCGTCAGGTAAAATATCAATTTCCTTTACAACAAGCATATCGCCGGTATCAAGGCCTTCGTCCATAAGCATAGTTGCAACCCCTGTTTTGGTTTCACCATTAATTACACTCCACTGAATAGGTGCAGCACCTCTGTATTTAGGTAAAAGTGATGCATGAACATTAATGCAACCAAATTTGGGGAATTCAAGAACAAAAGATGGAAGAATTCTTCCATATGCAATAACTATAATAAGTTCAGGATTGAGTTTTTTTAACAAGTCATTAAATTCTTCATCCTTAACACTTTCAGGCTGATATACATCAAGACCTACCTCTAAAGCAAACTCTTTAACAGGCGGAGGTAACATTTTATACCCTCTGCCCTTTTGCCTGTCAGGCTGAGAAATGACACCAACCAATTCAATGTTTTCTCTTTCGTTTAACATTTTAAGACAAGGCACAGCAAAATCAGGTGTGCCCATAAACAAAGTTCTAATCATTGTCTTCTTCACCTTCATAATCAGGAATGATTTTATCAACAAATAATGTTCCTACCAAATGATCTGTCTCATGGCAAATTGCTCTTGCTGCAAGACCTTTTACAACCATTTCAAAAGGTTTACCAAATCTGTCAACTGCCTTAAATTTCACAATAGCAGGTCTCTCTACATATCCTGCTTCACCAGGACAACTAAGACAACCTTCCTGATCAATATGTTTGCCTTTTGTATCAAGGATTTCAGGATTTACACACTCAATAAGTCCTGTTTCTTCTGTTTCAATTATGCAAACATTACGCAAAATCCCAACCTGTGGTGCTGCAAGACCAACACCATTTGCCTCTTTCATAGTATCTTTCATATCATCAAGTAAATAATGAAGTCTGCCGTCGAAGTTTATTACATCACGGCATTTTTTTCTTAAAATGTCATCACCTTTTTTTACTATGTTCCTGATAGCCATTATAATTCTCCTTAATAATTTACATCATATTGTTTGGATTGATATCCAAAGAAACTGTTATATCTGATTTAGGAGGTGCTTTTACACTTTCCCTTAACAGTTCACGCACAAATTCGTTTGTGCAACACTTAACAATAAATCTCCACCTGAATTTATTGTTGATTTTTGAAAGCGGTGCCGGAGTAGGTCCTAACAGTGAATAAGTTATCTCACTTTGATTAAACCCATCGGAAAGTTTACGGGCAATATTACTGATAACACTTTTTACTTCATTGCCGTTTTCTCCGCTTACTACAACATTTATAATATCGCCAAAAGGCGGATAAGACATACTGTTTCTTAAAGAAATCTCTTTTCTGTAAAACTCTTTAAAATCCTGTTTTGAAGCACATTCAATAACCCAATGGTCAGGAGAATAAGTCTGTATTACAGCACGTCCTTTGGTTTCTCCTCGCCCTGCTCTGCCACAGACCTGTGTTATTAATTGAAATGTTCTTTCTGCCGCCTGATAGTCATCTACATAAAGCATCATATCAGCAGCCAACACTCCAACAAGAGAAACATTTGGAAAATCCAGACCTTTGGTAATCATTTGTGTTCCAACAAGGATATCTATTTTTTCTTCACTGAATTTTTTTAAAATTTTATGATGAGACAACTTACCTCTTGTGGTATCATTATCCATTCTGATGACTGTTGCATCAGGAAATAAGTTGTTTAATTCTTCTTCAACTCTCTGTGTGCCTATTCCAAAATATCTGATAGCTGAACTTTTACATTTTGGGCACAGAGCATAATTTTTAATAGTATAACCACAATAGTGGCAAGTTAAAGTATCGTTGAACTTATGATAAGTAAGAGCAATATCACATTCAGGACAGGTAGCAACAAAACCACAACTTCTGCAAGAAACAAAAGTGGAAAATCCTCTTCTGTTCAGAAATAAAATTGTCTGCTGCCCGTTATCTATATTCTTTCTTATCTCTTGTTGGAGTTGCAGGCTCAAGAATGATTTATTCCCGTTGGAAAGTTCATATCTTAAATCTACAATATCAACATCAGGAAGTTCAACATTATTATATCTGTTCTTTATCTGTAACAGTTTCAAATCGCCTTTTACCGCACGATAAGCACTCTTCATACTTGGAGTTGCTGAAGCGAGAACCAAAGGTGCTTTATGGAGTTTACAAAGTTCTTCTGCTACTTCCCTTGCGTCATATTTAGGCGACATATCTGATTTATACGAATTCTCGTGTTCTTCGTCTACAACAATTATTCCTACATTATCTATTGGTGTAAAAATTGCAGACCTTGCACCAACAACAACATCAACCTCGCCAGATTTGATTTTATTCCAACTATCAAACCTTTCTCCAATTGAAAGACCGCTATGAAAGATTGCAACTTTATTGCCAAGTCTGCTTTTAAATCTTTCAGACATCTGTGGTGTAAGTGAAATTTCAGGCACTAAAATAATTGCTTTTTTCCCACGTTCAATAGCATGGGCAACAGACTGCAAATAAACCTCTGTTTTTCCGCTGCCAGTAATTCCTCGCAGAAGAATTCCGCAATATAATTCAGAATCTATTCTTTCATTAATAAAATCTATCGCATTTTTTTGCTCTTTATTAGGAATAAGCGGCTTACTTTTTTCAAAATTTTCTTCAGAAAAAGGATTTCTTTCAACTGATTTATCAAAAATCTCAATATAACCTTTTTTAGCAAGACTACTTATAGTATTTCTTGTAGTCATCGCAAGTTCACCAAGATCTACTACCGGTAATTCCTCAAACTGACACAAAATTTCTATAACTCTCGCCTGTGCAGGGGCTTTATTTATCAATTCAGAAATAAGTTCATCCAAATATTCACCATCTAAACACATACGAGCATATTTTTGAGTTTTTTCGCCAACTCCCGAATAACTTCTTTTCTTCCCTGACATGGCGCCGGGCGGTAACAATTCTTTCAGACAATCATAATAAGTGCAAACGCATCTATTTCTCATCCACTTTAAAAGTTGAATGTTTTTCTCAGAGAGAATTCTGCCTTGCACGCACTCAATTTTTTTGAGTTTGTTAACATCTTCAGTTTCGCCGAACCCGATAACAACACCATCTGTTTTGGTATTGCCTCGACCAAATGGTACAATAACATGGTCCCCGATATTTGCATCATCAAAAAGATAATCAAAACATTTATCAACTGCTTTAGACGGGTTGTTAATTATAACTTTTGCTACCTTAACAGAACTCATAACTCTAAAACCTTGTTGAAAATTTCTTGTGCAACTTCTTCTTTTGACATAATAGGCAACTGGAATTTATCGCCATTTTTTGTATAAATGGTTACAATATTTGTATCTGATTTAAAACCTGCGCCGTCAGTAAGAAGCGAATTGGCAACAATCATATCAAGATTTTTACCATTCAATTTTTTTAAAGCATTTTCTTCCAGATTTTCGGTTTCCATACAAAAGCCCACTAAAATCTGATGCTGCTTTTTTTCGCCTAACTGCTTTAAAATGTCAGGATTTTTTATAAGATTGATAACTAAATTATCATCATTTTTCTTGATTTTATGTTCTGCAACATTACTTGCTCTATAATCACCAACTGCAGCACTTTTAACAACAATATCTGCTTCGTCAAAGTGTTCCATCACTGCTTCTTGCATTTTCAATGCAGAGCCGACTCTTACAACATTAACTCCGTAAACATCTTTAAACTCAGTATTACCGGCAATAAGCGTTACCTCTGCGCCACGGTTTCGTGCAACCTTAGCAATAGAAAGTCCCATTTTGCCCGATGATGGATTTGTAATGTATCTCACAGGATCAATGTGTTCAACAGTAGCGCCTGCTGTAACCAAAACTTTTTTACCTTTAAGATCTTTATCAGAGCAAAGTTCAATTTCGATTGCCTGCTCAATATCATCAACTTCAGCAAGTTTTCCTGCACCAATATCGCCACATGCCAATCTGCCCGAAGCAGGATCGACAAATTTATAGCCCAGTTCTTTAAGAAAAGAAATATTTTTCTGAAGAATAGGGTTTTGCCACATATTGGTATTCATTGCAGGAGCAATAAGAACAGGTGCTTTTGTAGCCATAACAGTTGTTGTTAAAAAGTCGTCTGCAATGCCGCCTGCTATTTTTCCAATAACATTTGCGGTCGCAGGAACTATAACAAACAAATCCGCCTGCTTTGCGACGGAAATGTGCTCAACTTCAAAATTCTGAGGTACTTCAAACATATCGGTAATAACCTTGTTACCGGTTAAAGTCATAAAAGTATAGGGTGCAACAAATTCAGTTGCAGACTTTGTCATGACCACAACTGTATTAATATTCTTTTTAACCAAGCGGCTTACAAGTTCGCACGCTTTATAAGCAGCTATTCCGCCTGTAACACCAATAACTACGGTTTTCTTGTTATCCATACCTATCTCCTGTATTATTCTACGATTTCTACTTTTCCTTCATCAATTTCGTGAATTGCAACCGGAACCGGTTTATCACAAACTTTTTCATATTCTGTTAAAACATCTGAACGGGTTTCTGCAAGTTCACCTGAAATTGCTCTTGCTCTTTTTGCTACTGCAAGAACAAGTGAATAACGGCAAGTACCGCCTGTTTTTTCGATTAAAGATGAAAGTGTTGGGTATAACATTATAAATTCCTCCTAATTATTTAAAGAACATCTTTCGGTTCTTAATTTTTCTACTTCAATAATTTTATTAATTCTTTCAACTGCATTTTCAACAGTATCATTTACAACATAATAATTATATTTTTTGCCAACAGCAATTTCTTTATCTGCTGTTGCAAGTCGTCTTTCAATTACCTCTTTGGCTTCAGTTCCTCTTCCTTCAAGTCTGCTTCTTAATTCTTCCATTGAAGGAGGAAGAATAAATATGTAAACACCTTCAGGATGTTTTGCCCTGATCTGCATTGCGCCCTGAACTTCAATTTCAAGAACAACATCTTTTCCTTGCTTAATACAATCAAATACAGGTTTTTTAGGTGTTCCATATCTCTGACCGCAAAAATCTGCCCATTCCAAAAAGTAATCTTCTTTAACAAGTTCATTAAACTTTTCTGATGAAAAGAAATGATATGCCTGCCCATTAATCTCTCCTTCGCGCGGGGATCTTGTGGTTGCGGAAACAGATAAAAAAGCATCCTCGTGTTGTTTGAAATATTCTTTACAAATAGTTCCTTTACCAACGCCTGACGGCCCTGAAATAACTACCAATAGACCCTGATCATTCTTTACCAACTTTACCACCGCCTAACTGTTCAATACGTTGAGTAATAGTATCCGGCATAAGTGCAGAAAGAATAATATGACCACTTTCAAACACCATTACTGCCCTTGTGCGTCTTCCGCATGTTCCATCAACAAGTTTAAATTTTTCCCTTGCTTGTTGAATAAGACGTCTGATTGGTGCAGAATCAGGAGAAACAACAGAAACCATTTTGTCAGCAGATACCATATTACCGTATCCAATATTGATTAAATTCACCATTCTGTCGCCTCCTTACTCAATATTCTGAATTTGTTCTCTTATTTTTTCAATTTCATTTTTAACATTCACAACATGTGAAGAAATCTTAAGTTCGTTTGATTTTGAACCGGTTGTGTTAATTTCCCTGTTCATTTCCTGAACGAGAAAATCAAACTTTTTACCAACAGGTTCATCGCTGTCTAACATCTGTTTTGCTGCATTAAGATGACTTTTTAATCTGACAATTTCTTCATCTACACAAACTTTGTCAGTATAAATTGCAACTTCCTGAATAATTCTGCTTTCTTCAATATCCGTGTTTCCAAGAATATCTGAAATCTTTGTGAACAGTTTTTGTCTGTAATTTTCAATGTTTTCAGGAACTAAAATTTCTATTTCGTTTACTACATTTTCAATGCCTGAAAGTTTTGATAAAATATCTTCTTTAAGTCTTGAACCTTCCTCTTCACGCATCTTTGTATGATTTTCAAAACATTCTCTCAAAACAGGTTCTAAGAACTGCCAGATTTCTTCTTCAGTCTGTTCCTCATGCTCAATTTTCACAATATCGCTGTTTAAAAATCTTGTTGCGCACAAATCATATGTAATATCTGTTTCATTACAAAGTTCTTTAAATGCATTAACATAAGATGCAGCAAGTTCTTTATCCAAAACTACTTTTTTGCCTGAATTTTCAATTGAATTTACAGAAATAAAGACATCAATCTTTCCTCTTGAAATATATTCCGACAAAAGTTTTTTAATCTTTTCTTCTGCAAACATCATATATCTCGGACTTTTAATATTTACATCAAAATAACGGTTATTTACAGAACGCACTTCAATGGTTACTTCTCGTTCCTCTGTAACGCTCTGACCTTTTCCGTATCCTGTCATACTCTTAATCACGGCACAAACCACCTATTCTAAAATTATACATAATATAGTATAACACATTTTTTTCAAAAAATAAATAGATTTCCAAAAAATACTTCAAAAAACTTGAAAAAGACACTAAAAAAATGTATAATAAACTAAAATTTAATTGGAGAGAGATTATGGTTGAGAAAAACAAAACATATATTAATACCGTTTCAGGATTTGGTGCTGACGGAGAAGGCGTTGTAAAGGAAGCAGGCTTCCCTGTTTTTGTTCCTTTTGCACTTGAAGGAGAAAAAATTGAATATAAAGTTGTAAAAGTTTTAAAGAACCACGCGTTCGGTAAACTTTTAAAAGTTATCTCACCATCTGTGCACAGAACTCAACCTGTTTGCGATTGTTTTTACAGATGCGGTGGATGCTCACTTCTTCATATTGATTATCAGAAGCAACTTGATATAAAAAAAGAAAATGTAATTAATTGTATGAAAAAATACGCAGGTGTGGACGTTGTTGTAAATGATGTTGTCCCCTGCAAGGAAATATTCGGTTACAGAAACAAAGCACAATATCCTGTCTCTGACGGCAAATGTGGTTTTTATGCTCCAAGAAGCCACGATATTATTCCAATGGACAGTTGCAAAATTCAAAACGCCGAAGATGAAGCAATCATCAAAACAGTTTTGACATATATCAAAATTACCAACGCACCAATCAAGCATATTTACACCCGTTATGGTAAAGGTGAATGTATGGTTGTGCTTGTTTCCACCAGTTCCAAATTAAAGGATAAAGATTTTTTAGTTAAAAAACTTCTTGAAGTCAATGACAAAATTTCAAGTATAATTCTAAATGTGCACCCTGAAAACACAAATGTTATTCTTGGGAAGAAAAATATTACACTATATGGAAAAAGCACAATTACTGCATCAATCGGAAAGTTGGATTTTGATATTTCACCACTTTCATTTTTCCAGGTTAACAGTGTGCAGACAGAGGTTTTATATAATACCGCAAAAAATCTTGCTGATTTTAAACAAACAGACAAAATTATTGACTTATATTGCGGTACAGGTTCAATCGGCCTTTATATGTCAGACAGTGTGAATAGCGTATTAGGTGTTGAGATTGTACCTGACGCCATAGAAAATGCCAAATCGAATGCTAAAAGAAACAACATCAACAACGCTGAATTTGTTTGCGGTGCAGCGGAAGATTTAATGCCTGATATTGTAAAAAAGCACGGCCATATTGACGCAGTGATTTTAGACCCGCCACGTAAAGGTTGCGATGAGTCTTTACTCAATTGCCTGCTTAATACTAACATTAAGAAAATTCTTTATATTTCCTGCAGTCCCGCAACACTTGCAAGAGATATAAAAATATTGTCAGAAAAATACACTCCATCCGCAGTAACACCTGTTGATATGTTTCCACATACAAAGCATGTGGAGTGTGTTGTAAAACTGACTTTGAATTAATAGGAGAATAGTTATGGAACTTAAAATAAAGAAGATTTCCTCTTTGGAAAAGGTAAGAAATTTTGATGAAAATCAAAAAACTGCCAGTGATAAAATCAAGTTATTAGGCGGAGAACATTATGCTTATCAGGTTGCAGTTGCATCAGACTCTAATGTAAATGTTAATGTTTCTATTGAGTCTGACATTATGGATTTTGTAACTGTTTACAGCGTTTGCGATGTTATGATGGACAGACCAATGCACGATGGTGCTTCTGATGACAATTATGTTACAAAAGAAGCAGGACTTATGCCAGACCTTTTAAAGCCACTTGAATTACAAAACAACAAATTGTTAATTTCACGCAACATAAATGGCAATAGTTCATATTTGTTCAAAACACTTTGGGTTGATGTGAATATTCCAAAAGACTTAGCCTCATTAAATCACTACATAACATTAAAATTTGATGCCAACACCATTTATGGAACTCGTGAAGAATGCACTGCTTGCGATACTACATATTTTGAAATTATTCCTGTAAATCTTCCTGATAATGAAATTGCATATACTCAATGGTTTTACAATGACTGTATTGCAAGTGTTCACAATGTTGAGGTATACTCTGAAAAACACTGGGAGTTGATTGAAAAATATATCCGTCTTGCGTCAGATGTTGAAATCAACACAATTTTAACACCTGTCTTCACACCTCCCCTTGACACTGAAATTGGGCATTACCGAACCAATGTGCAACTTGTAAAAATCAGCGAAGTGGGCGGAAAATACAGTTTTAATTTTTCGTTGCTCGACCGTTTTATTGATATTTGTCAGTCAAACGGAATTAAAAACTTTGAAATTTGCCATCTCTTTTCTCAATGGGGATTGAAGGCTGCTCCTGCTGTTTATGTTAATGATGAACTCAGATTTGGTTGGCATACATTGAGCAATTCTCCTGAATATATTGATTTTCTCACACAATTTCTTCCTGAATTGGTCGCTCATTTAAAAGAAAAAGGCATTGACAAAAACAATTGTCTTTTCCATATTTCAGATGAACCAAGTCGTGATGCAATTGACAATTACAAAATGGCTTATAATGCTATCAGGCCGCTGATTGGCGATATCAAAATACTGGATGCCATTTCAAATATTGAATTTTATAATATGGAACTTATGGATGTCCCTGTTTGTGCATCAGATCACATTGAACCATTTTTAGACGCAGATGTTAACGATTTATGGGCATATTATTGCTGTTGCCAGATTGATGGTGTAAGCAACAGGTTTATTTCCATGCCTTCTACCAGGAACCGCGCTATCGGACTTCATTTATACAAGTTTAATATCAAAGGCTTTTTACAGTGGGGATACAATTTTTATAACGCTCGCCGTTCTTTGTACCCGATAAATCCATTACTTACAAGTTCATGTGATGGAGGTTTTCCATCAGGTGATTCATTTTCAGTATATCCATATGGCAATAATGTTTTACCATCTTTGAGAGCAATTGTATTCAAAGATGCCTTGCAGGATGTACGCTTGATGAAACTTGCAGAATCATTTGTAGGAAAAGATAAAGTAATCAAATTGGCTGAAACAATGTCGAACCACGCAATCAGTTTTAGCCATTGTCCGAGAGACATAAACTTTTATGATAATTTCACAAAAGAATTAAAACAAATCATAAAAAAGCACTTGTAATAAACGAAATTTAGTGATATAATTATTTTCGAATTTTTTAAACGGAGGTTATTTATGGAAATCTTGTATTCAAACATTTTACAACTTCAGTGGCAGCAAGTAGTTATGTGGGTGATCGGTGGTATACTGATTTATCTTGCCATCAAAAAAGATATGGAACCTACATTACTTCTTCCGATGGGATTTGGTGCTATTTTAGTAAACTTACCATTTTCAGGTGCTGTTGAAACATTGGAAACTTTATTCAACGCAGGTATTGCAAATGAATTATTCCCATTAATTTTATTTATTGGTATTGGTGCAATGATTGATTTTGGTCCACTTCTTTCTAATCCTAAACTTATGATTTTCGGTGCGGCTGCACAATTTGGTATTTTCTTTACCCTTTGCCTTGCATCAATGTTCTTTGATATTAACGATGCTGCTTCAATCGGTATTATTGGTGCTGCAGACGGTCCTACATCTATTGTTGTGGCTCAGGCACTTAACTCAAAATATGTTGGTGCTATAATGGTTGCTGCTTATTCATATATGGCGCTCGTACCAATTATCCAGCCACCTGTTATTAAATTACTTACAACTAAAAAAGAACGTATGATAAGAATGCCATATGCTACATCATCAGTTTCAAAAACAACCAAGATTTTATTCCCAATTATTATTACTGTTATCGCAGGCTTAGTTGCTCCTGCTTCAGTTTCTTTGGTAGGATTCTTGATGTTCGGTAACTTAATCCGTGAATGTGGTGTTTTAAATTCTTTGTCAGAAACTGCACAGAAAGTGCTTGCTAACTTAATCACTATTTTCCTTGGAATTACAATTGCACTTCGCATGCAGGCAGCAGAATTCTTACAACCTGAAACATTATTAATCTTAGGCCTTGGACTTTTTGCATTTGTTTTCGACACTGCAGGCGGCGTATTATTTGCAAAGTTTTTAAATCTTTTTACAAAGAAAAAAATCAACCCAATGATTGGTGCGGCAGGTATTTCTGCATTCCCAATGTCAGGTAGAGTTGTTCATAAAATGGCACTAAAAGAAGACCCACAGAACTTTATTCTTATGCACTCAATGGGTGTAAATGTTTCAGGTCAGATTGCTTCCGTAATAGCAGGCGGTCTTATTCTTAATTTCTTTATGTAATCGGAGGTAAATGATATGCAATTTAATCCAATGAATTTTGTTAGTAATCTTAAATATATGGGTCTTGGTATGCTAGGCATATTTA
>JAZRDC010000083.1:0-5248 GCA_045660065.1 Clostridia bacterium | reverse complement strand
GGATACAAATTCGAAGTTATACTTGACTTTTATTGTAAAGAAGGGTATAACTAAGGTGAAGACTTTTTCAAAAGAAAGGGAGATAAAAATGAAAAAAGTATTAGCACTATTATTAGTTGCAGTTATGGCTTTAGGGCTTGTAGCTTGCGGCGGGGATCAGGTAGGCGGAGAAGTACCTACTCTCGTATGGTATTTGCCATGCGAAAAACAGGCAGACACTCAGTTGGTTTGTGATGAAATCAACAAAATTATTGAACCTAAAATCGGTGCAAAAATTGACATTCAGTACATTACAGCTTCAGATTTTTCTGAAAGAATGAGACTTATCATGGCAGCTCAGGAAGAATTTGACCTTACATTTACAGGTTTTGCAAATCCATACTTGGATGGCGTAAGACGCGGTGGTTTTATTGAACTTTCAGACCTTTTGGAAAAATATGGTCCTGAACTTGCAGATACAATCCCGGATTACCTTTGGGAAGCTGCTGAAATTGAAGGCGAAATTTACGCAATCCCTGTATATCAGGCTATGACAATGTGCAGAGCTATTTACTTCAACAAAAAATATGTTGACAAATATAATTTTGACACATCAAAAGTTAAAAAACTTGAAGATATCAGACCGTTTTTGGAAACAATCCGCGATAACGAAAAGGGTAATGTGTTCCCTATGACAAGACCAGACGTTACATACTTCTTCCCTGAAGCATTCAGATATCTTCAGACATCAATCAGCTACATTTCAGTTGACAGTCACACAAACAAGGTAATGCTCTCATTCGATGCTCCTGAATACAAAGAGGCAAGAAAAATCTTAAAAGAATGGAACGACGCAGGCTTCTTCAATCCGAACGTTAACTCATCAACACCTGCAGATCAGGTTGCCTGCAGAGTAACAGATGGTTACAGACCGGGTGATGTTGCTGACCAGGAAATAAAATATGATATGGAAATTGTTGCAGTTCCGATTTCTGACTATGTAATGGACAGAAAAGGTGCAAATACAACAATGACAGCGATTTCAGCTACATCAAGATATCCTGAAAAAGCTATGCAGTTTATCGTTGAAGTTAACACAAACAAAGAAGTGTTTGACCTTTGTGCTTACGGTATTGAAGGCAAACATTATGAAAAAATAAGTGATACTCATATCAAACTTAACGCAGAATCAGCTTACAATCCGGGCGGTAACTGGAAATACGGATGTATCTTCACAGGCTCACTTTTGGAAGGCTATGAAGATGATCTCTGGGATCAGATTAAAAAAGTAAACGATGAATCTAAAAAGAGCGTACTTTTAGGCTTTGTAGCAGATACAACTCCTGTTACAACAATAATTTCTCAGCTTGCTACAGTTACTAGTGAATACGGCGAAATTAACAATGGTACATCAACCAATCTTGATGCAAAAGTTGCAGAATTTGAACAGAAGCTTGAAAAAGCAGGCAAAAAAGAACTTGTTGAATATGCTGAAAAATTAATTTATAAGTATTTTGATGAAAAAGGAATTAAATACGAAAAGTAAAAAAATAAGGCGGGGTTTCCCGCCTTATTTTTTGAACTAACAATGAACAATTGAGGAAAAAAGTCAGGATTTATCCTGACTTTTGCTGATTTTATATGCAAAAAAGGTGTGGTAAAATATGGTATATAGTGTAAAAAATTCAAATATTTTTACTCTTACACCTCAAAATGCAGGTAAATGACAAAAAAACATAGCAAAAAAACAAAAAAAAGTGCTTGATTTTTTGAAAAAAATAGTGCATAATATATATTGTAATAAAGTGCGGTAAATTTCGACGGTTGAATGTCCCGAAAAATAAGCCGCAAAACAAAAATTTTATGTCAAGAAAGGAAGACAAAAAATGAAAAAAGTATTTGCATTATTGCTCGTTGCAGTTATGGCTCTTGGCTTAGTTGCATGTGGCGGCAATCAGGCAGGCGGAGACGTTCCAACACTCGTTTGGTACATGCCTGCAGACAAACAGGCAGACACTGCTTTAGTTTGTGAAGAAATCAACAAAATCATCGAACCAAAAATTGGTGCGAAAATCGACATCCAGTACATCGCAAGTTCAGACTTCGCTGAAAGAATGAGACTTATCATGGCTTCTCAGGAAGAATTTGACCTTTGCTTCACTGGTTTTAACAACAAGTACTTAGACGGCGTTAGAAGAGGCGGTTTCATGGAAATCACAGATCTTCTCAACGAATATGCTCCGGAACTTAAAGAAGCAATTCCTGATTACCTTTGGGAAGCTGCTAATGTAAATGGCGAACTTTATGCTATTCCTACATACCAGGCTATGACAAAATGCCGTGCTGCTTACTTTGACAAAGAACTCGTTGACAAATATGGCTTCGATGTTTCAAAAGTTAAAAAAATGGAAGATATCGTTCCTTACCTCGAAATCATCAGAGACAACGAAAAAGGTAACTACTTCCCTGCAGGTCGTCCTGGAGTTGAATACTTCTACGAAGATGCTTACAGATACGAAGATACATCAATCGACTACATCAAATTAGACAGCAAAACAAACGAAGTTCTCTTTGTTTATGACAACCCTGAAATTCAGTACGCAAGAGAACAGATAAAGAAATGGAATGACGCTGGTTTCTTTGCTCCAAAAGGTTCATCAGCTACACAGGATCAGATGGCTGTTTGGTTCACAGACGGTTACAGACCTGGTGACGTTGAAGACAGAGCTATCTCAAGAGGCAGACCAATCGTTGCAGCTCAGCTTTCAGACTTCATGATGGAAAGAATGTCAGCTAACACAACAATGACATCAATTTCAGCTACATCAAGAAATCCTGAAAAAGCAATGCAGTTCTTATTGGAAGTTAACACAAATCCAGACGTGTTCAACCTCTGCGCATACGGTATCAAAGACAAACATTATGAAATGATTGATGAAACACACATCAAATTCATTGAAGACTCAGGTTACAAACCAGGCGGAAACTGGAAATACGGTGTATTGTTCAACAGTCACCTCTTAGAAGGTTATGCTGATGATTTGTGGGATCAGATCAAAGCTGTTAACGACAACTCAAGAAAAGCAAAACTTCTTGGTTTCGTTGCTGACACAACACCTGTTGTAACAAACATTTCACAGATTGCTAACGCTTTGGCAGAATTCAGCGACCTTAACGATGGTACTGCAACAGATCTTGCTGCTAAAACTGCTGAATGTGAAAAGAAATTAGCTGCTTGTGGTAAGGATGAACTCGTTGAATTTGCTAAAAAAGTAATTGGCGAATACCTTGCTACAAAATAATTAAAAGTTAATAAAAGTTAACGAACTTATGTCCTTTTATAGCAAAATGGGGGACTTTCTCCCATTTTGCCTGAAGGACTTATAATGCTCTTTAGAAGTTTTTGTAACTTCAATGAAAATTTGATAATGAATAATGAATAATTGATGAAAAAATGCTCCGCATTTTCTCTTATTCAATATTTTGTTAAGCGGAGCGAAATATAATTTCGAAGATAACAGCAGCTAATGCTGTTTATATAGATAAAAATCTTCCTATTATATATAGGAAGGAAACAAAAAAATTTTTACATAATTTGAAAGGGGGACAAATAACAATGAAAAAATTGTTATCTGTTATACTCGCAGTAATGATGGTTATGTCAGTTATCCCTGTTGGTGCTAACACAGGCATGGCAACAGGCGGAGCAGGCGGAGAAAGCCTCATTCCTGAGGGTGCTACTTTAATCTTCGCAGAAGATTTTGAATCAGGCTATGCCGTTGATACAAACCTTCTCGAAGCAGACGGCGTAGCCGAATTTGAAAAGAATGGTAAGAAAACTATTAAACTTTCTCAGCCGGCAGGTGAAACTGTTCCTGCAGGTTATGTTGCAAAAGTTATGGCAGTTGATGGTTTTGAAGGTAATGCTTTGTACTTAGAAAACAGTGTTCAGCCTGCAAAAGCAGACGGTACTGCAAATGACAACGCAACAGACAACAACTTGAAATTTGAACTTTTCTTTGATGGCGGAAATGCTATTGACACGCAGACAGAAGGTTCACCATATTATGGCAAACAGTTTGTTTATGAATTTGATGTTAAAGTAGCAGATTTAAGAGAACGCCAGTTTATGAAACTTGACTCATCTGCTGCAGGCGCAGGTTTTAAGGGTCAGCCATTAACACCTTTCCAGAAAGCATCAGGTGTAAACTGGCCTGTTCGTCAGGGACCATACCAGAACTTTGAAGAAGATTTGGTTACACCTGTTAGTAAGGATGGAGTGGTAAGACCATACATGGTTACTGCCAACTATTCTATGGCTGACAAAGCATCTTTCAAAGTTGTTTTCAATCAGAATGGCGATCTTGACTCTGTAAGAACATATCACAACGGAAATCTTGCTGTTTATGATGGCAGAGCACTTTCAGGCAATGTTCAGGGTCAGTACTATGCAGGCAAAATCGTAAAAGACTTTGTTGGTGAATACTTTACTAACCAGACAGTTGGTAATATGACAGCTGCAAAGAGTTTACTTACATATGTTTGCCCTGGCAAAAATAAACCAGCAGGTAAAGTATATATCGATAACATTGTAGCATACGCTGTTGATTCTATCGCTTTTGACGGTTTTGAAAAAGAAACAGAAGTTAACCCTGACGAAGGTCTTGTGGTTAAGTTCAACCAGCCTTTCAACGCTACAGTAGATACGTTTAAAGTAACTACAACAGCAGATACAGACCTTGCTGACGCTGTTAAATCTGTTACAATGGCAGCAGACAAAATGTCAGCTAACGTTAAAATGGACTTTGGCGTTTTAGACGCAATGACTAGCTACAAACTCTGGGTTGATGATGAATTCGAATCAGCTGCAGGCGCAGTTTTCTATGCAGCTCCACAGGGTATCACAGCAGAAAACGAATGGATTGAATTAGGTTCATTTGAAACTTGCGATAAATTAGAAGCAACTTCAATTGTTCCTGCATCAGGCACAATTTCAGGTTACGACCTTGGCGATGCTCAGACAGTTGTATTCACATTCTCATCAGCATTGGCAGATGCAGTTGATGCTAATAACGCATTTGTAGTAGTTGACGAAGAAGATTCAATTATCGAAGGTCTTGGTGCTACAATTTCTGAAGACAGAAAAGTTATTACATTAGACCTTTCAACACTCGCTCTTGGCGAAGGCGTACATACTATTAAATCAGTAGATAACGCAATTTACAACGAATCAAATATTAAAGCTGCTATCAACTACACATTTGACACA
>JAZRDC010000082.1:0-2624 GCA_045660065.1 Clostridia bacterium | reverse complement strand
TTTACTTTCTGATAGCAGAGGTAAAAAAGCATGGATGGGAGAATCTGCAATGTAAGCTGCTCCCTGCAGGATGCTGTAAAAAGAGACTCCCCTGCGGATATGTCATATTCTTCGTCGGGAAGAGAATATGTTCTCAGATTTATTCTGTAGACTGCCCCTTTGGTGGGAAGTGTGTGAAGCTGTTCTATGAATTCAGATATTGACAGGACCTGAATTGTCTTATTGATATCTCTTTCAAGTATATCAATCCAAATGACAGAGGTTGGTACCCCGGCCATAATCTTGAACACAGGTCTGTTTTGAACCTGAACCATTTTAAGGAATTTCCACAAATTCCTTTTCTGGATTAAATTGTTGGCATCTGATGCCATAATCATTGGTGTAATTTGCAGGATATTACAGCAATCCGTACAGCATGCAGATGCAGAAACTGATGCCCAAAAATGGAGCATAGAATGCAATTGCCTGATACGTTTTGTGTAATGGTTTTGTATGATTATGACCTGTATTCCAGCAGGCAAGAATCTAAAATGCAAAGGCAGGTCTTCTGACTCGTTCTTTGGCTGCGCCTTCCCAATCTTAAAGATCAGTGGCAAAGAGTGCGGCCAATTTATTCCATTAAGGATAGAACTTACAGCAACTGGTATTGTTCCGGATTTTCACCGGATTCCCTTTTCACCGCCAACAATGAAAAATTGTTTGCGGCTCCGTTTGCATTGCAAAGATATGTATTTAAAAATTTATTTTGCAAATAAACTTTAAGTTACGTTGTCTTTTTGTACAATTATTTAGCTATCAGATAATTACAAAATAGATAATCAAAAATAATATAAACTTGCGAAAATTAAAGATCTTATATTCAGGCAATTGTACAAAAAGACGACGTAACAAAAATGTTGATTATCTTTGCAACAAAACAAAAGCACTATGAAATTAAGCAGCAATTACATTTTAAGGGAGATAGCCGGTGAGAAAGTTGTTGTAAAACAGGGTACTCACGGCGTGGAGATGACAAAGATAATATCATTCAATGAGAGTGCGGCAGCACTGTGGGAGAATTTCTGCAACAAGGAATTTACCGCTGAAGATGCGGCAGAATTTTTGCAGCAGAGATATGGGATTGATGCAGATTTGGCAAGTAAGGATTCTCAAAGTTGGATCAGCAAACTTGTTGAATGTGGAGCAATTGGTAAGTAAATAAAGTTTTATTATCATAATTTTAGAACTATCTTTGTAAAACTAAAATCTTAAATATTTTAATTATGGCAATGTCGATAAAAATGATTCCTGTGTTGAAAGGGCAATGTGCGGTGGATTTTGTATCTGCGGCAGATGCCAACAGTCACAATGAGACTCCAAAGCTTTCAGATAAAGAAGCAGAACGCATTAAAGATGTGATGAAAAAATCCAAGTCATTCACATTCTAGATTCTACAGAAATGAAAAATAACTTTTCGTTGTATGACGATTGTGTAATGATACAATTGTCAGATGAGGTTGTAGAAAATTGTGAACGTTTTTGCTGTGGAAATGAAGATCTGGACGATTTTTTCCGTAATGATGCAAAAAAATATGCAGATGAACTTATGGGAAAAACTTATTGCTGGATTACAGAGAAAAAACCTCATAAAATTGTTGCTCAATTTACACTGGCAAATGACAGTATTAAAACTACGTACTTGGAGGCATCAACAAAAAACAAATTGAACAGATCTATACAAAATCCTAAAAGAGGAAGAAGCTATCCTGCTGCTTTAATAGGTAGAATTGGTATAAATAAAGACTTTCAAGGAAAGGAACTGGGAAGCCAGTTGGTGAGATTTATAAAAGACTGGTTTAGAGCAGAAGACAATAAAACAGGTTGCCGTTTTCTTGTTGTAGATGCTTATAATGATCATAGAACGCTCAAGTTTTATGAAAAAAACGGATTTAAGTTTTTACATAAAAATGAAGATGAGGAAAAACAATATTTTCTAGTTAAAGATAATGTTATCACAACTCGTCTTATGTATTTTGATTTAAAAAATAAATAAATATGTTTTCATTCAGAACAACATCGTTTTTTGAGCAGCCGGATCTGGTGCTTAAGAGAGGCAAATTGGGAGTGCTGTGCAATCAGACAGCGTGGAATCCGGAGCGTGGGGAGTACCTGTTTGAGAGTGTTGCAAAAATGGGCAAACTCACAAAGGTTTTTATGCCGGAGCATGGCCTGTTTGGAGAGTTGCAGGACCAGGTAAAATTGAACAGCGGAGACGGTTACAACAAACTGCTTGAGGGAGTTGAGTTCATTTCATTGTATGGCAGCAAGGAGGAGTCTTTGGCTGCAAGCCTCAAGGATCTTCAGGAGATTGATGCCCTTATAGTTGAATTGCAGGATGTAGGATGCAGATACTATACTTACTTGAGTACTCTGTTCAACCTTTTTAAGGTACTTAAAGCTAATGAGATGGACCTTCCGGTTTATATTATAGACAGGATAAACCCGGCTGGAAGGCAAGTGGAAGGAACTGCCCTTAAACCTGGCTATAGTTCATTCATTGGAATTGAGGGAATTGTGCACCGTCACGGACTCACTTTTGGTGAGATAGCCTATATGCTTTACAATGAGATTAATGCAAAATTCCC
>JAZRDC010000081.1:0-6019 GCA_045660065.1 Clostridia bacterium | reverse complement strand
TGTCAAAATGACAACCAGTAAGCTCAAACCAGCCAAAGAGAGAGGTGCCTCCCGTAGGACATAAAACGATGCGATTTTTAATTTCTACATTGCCAATTTTCCAAGGGGTAAACAGCGCCTTGTACTTTTCATCCATTTTGTTCATAAAACCAAATCCTTTCAAAATTTACATGTTATTTATTATTAATTACTCGTTCTAAGCGATCACTTATGATAGAAAGACTTCGATAAAAGTCTACTCGCTCTTTTTCGGTAAGTCCAACACCGATTGTATCAAGTACATTATCAATTTTATCGGCAATTTTCTTGCTGACTTCCAAACCCTTATCGGTAAGCGATAAAGGACTTTTATATCTCTTTGCGCTTTCAACCTCACGAACAATATATCCGTTTGTTTCAAGATAGTCTAATGCTCTGGAAATAGTTGCTTTATCTTCTTCACAACGCTCACAAAGGTCAGTAGCGGTTGCTTCCTTCAAGGTGTAAATATAATAAAGGCAAGAAATTTGAGCGCTTCGTAAATTATACTCCGCCATTTTCTGATTTTTAATCTTTCGAATATTACGGCTGATTCGATTTATTAAAACCGTAAAAGTTTCAAATCTTTCTTGCATTGCTTTACCCCCCCTTCCGCTATTTGTTGAAACTTCAACAAATAGTATAGCATAAATATGTTGAAATGTCAACAAGTCGCAGTGTGTTTTCTTTGTCAAAAAGGACAGACTTAGCGAAATAAAATCACTAAATCTGCCCTTAAATTATGCTTCGGTGGTTCGAATCTACTTTGACGGAGATTTTAGTGATGTATTTTGCTTCGCAAAAAGTGATGTTACACCTATCGGTGTAATGATGTTGCTTACCTTATTCGCAGTGATGTGATGTTTGCCACTGTGCCGTAAGGCACAACATCACTGTCCAAAGGACTGCATCATTAGCGTAAGCGACATCACTTGCCAGAAAGGGCAAACATCGTTGAAAAAGACCTGATGCATTGCATCAGGTCTTTTTCTGGGTGTTACGAACTATTTAGATGCACTTTGCTTTTTGAAAAAAAGAGCTAAAATTAGCGATTTTTTATTATTTTTTAAAAAATATTTTCAGTTCGATAAATTGGAATTTGTCTACCATTTTCTATTTCATATCACCTTGCCGTAGATTTAACCTGCCACCAATCATTTCCTAAATTGTATATTTTATGATTTTCCAAGTTGGTAGGTTTTTCTTTTGACTTAATAATAGCAAATGCACCTACTGCATCGTCATCGGTGATTTCTAAATATTCTGCACTTTTTATCATTATTGATTCTTGTCGTTGAGGACCAGCGTAATACTTTGATATGTTTTTAAGAGCGGCTTTTTGTTTCTCATTTAAATTGACATAATAAACCGTATCTTCTTTGTCGGGCGAATAGATAGTTTGTGTTAGAGATTCTCCATCTTCTGATATATCAAGGAACATAGTGCCATTATGAGTATTTCTTTCATTGATATATTCTTTATAATAATCAAATGCAACATCAGCGATTATATCGTAATCTTCAGATATTTTATTCCACTCTGTTTTCTTTCCCAATGATGGATTTAAAAATAAAAAAGTGAATATTAAAAATACTCCTATTACAATTGCTATGATACTTATTTTGTTTTTCATATAAACACCCTTTTGCAAATAAATTCCAATTTATCAAATTGATTATACCACATTTGAATAAAAATTTATATAGCAAAATTAATATTTCACTGATTTGTTGAATTTGGTCTTCGTCCGATCTTCAAAAATATTTCCTTGCGCAATGGTTCGAATATGAGGTTTCTTTCCTCGGCATCCGCTTAAAGACAAAGTAATTCAACATTTATAAAAACGAAAAAAGGGCAAACTTAGCGATAATAAATCACTAAATCTGCCCTTAAATTATGCTTCGGTGGTTCGAATCCACATTGACGGAGATTTTAGTGATGTATTTTGCTTCGCAAAAAGTGATGTTACACCTATCGGTGTAATGATGTTGCTTACCTTGTTCGCAGTGATGTGATGTTTGCCACTGTGCCGTAAGGCACAACATCACTGTCCAAAGGACTGCATCATTAGCGTAAGCGACATCACTTGCCCGAAAGGGCAAACATCGTTGAAAAAGACCTGATGCATTGCATCAGGTCTTTTTCCAGCTGCTACGAACTATTTAGATGCCTACCTAAAAATTCTTACAATGGAATATCCAATATAGAAAAACTCTTCTCTTGCTAAAAAGGGGACCTTTGTTTTGAGACTTCTATACATTGTTGTTGGAGTTGGTGAGGAACAAGCATCGATGCCATAATCACCCGCCATTAACATTGCTCGTTTCATATGAAGCGGATCGCTGACAATAATTGCCGTATTAAAAGAATTCTCATCCATTATCGATTTTGCATTTTCGAGATTTTCTTCGGTAATTGTGGATTTTTCTTCTATAAAAATCGCTTGTTCCGGGACGGATTTGGAAATTGCATATTGTTTTGCAATGTATGCATCGGAAACATTGTTGCCTTCGCCAATACCACCGGTCAGTATCAAATAATCAACGTAGCCGTTCTCGTAAAGCCAAATTCCGTGATTAATCCTTTCACGGTATACCGGTGAAACCTCGTTATTTGATGTGCCCGCACCTAAAACGATAGCAACATCAGAAGATGCTTTTTCGTCTATTTTACCGTAGTTTACAATACTGATTGCGGTGAATATCAAGTAAAATAGTATTAACAAAATAAGAAATAGAGAAATTAAACGAAAAAACTTTTTCTTACTTACCGCATGCATAAAATCACCGCCTTTATTTTATTATAGCATAAAGCAATAAATCAAACAAGGTGTATCGTTTTTCGGTGGTTTGAATCCATCTTGACGGAGGTTTTAATATTCGTCTGCGGAGCAGACACCGAACTTCTTCACTATTCACTATTACTTATTACCTTCCAAAAATCCTTGTATTTAAGAGAAAAGTGAAGAGTGAAGAGGTAATAGTGAAAAAGTAAAAATCCCCGTAACATACGTTACGAGGATTTTTGGCTGTTACGAACTATTATGATGCCAACTTAAAATCATAATCTATTCATTCACAACATATTTGATGGGAATATATCTTTCTTCACCAACCAAACGTTTTTGCAACTCCAAGCAAGTATTGGCATCAAAAACTATGGAAACGGTATTATTTTTGTTTACAGTGTGGTTGAGTTTAGAATTGTCTAAATAAAATGACACATCGTGCGCTATAGACGGTTCCTGAAAAGCCACTAAAATTTCAACTTGCTTTAACCTGACAGAATCCTCATCTAAAAATAGTTGAATAACTCTTTCTTCCCAATCATAAAAACAATGGCAACCTGATAATCCACCGCCCGTACCAGTGACGGTTGTATCTATGTAATTAATAATTGTATCATCAAAATGTCCGCCATATCGTGAAGCTTCCGTTCTTTCTTCATATAAAAAACGGTATTGTTCATCATTTATTCCATCGAAATTATAATCACCTATTACAATGAAATGAAATACTCCTCCCTTATCTACCAAGGGATATAAAAATCCGTCTTTACCAAAAGCACGATAATTAAAATTATAACAAATTATCGGAATAAGGACCGAAACCAATAATAGCATCCAAATACGGACACGTTTTTTTAATGCAATTTTCAAGATGATAGCCGCAAAGATAAACATTATTGCCAGTAAATAATGCCAAACAACAACACCAAAACTGGGTGATAACCAACCACCACCTGTGTCATTATCGTAGGCTCTGTTATAATTAAATATGAAAACAAAACCACAAAGCACAATTGCAACAAACGCAAATATCCCAAGCACTTTCCACGCGGTATGCGGTTTATGGTTTTTGTTTTCGTTTTGAGTAGTTTCTTCCATAAATTCACCGCCTTTGGTTAATTATAACATAAAACTATAAATCAAACAAGATGTATCGTAGTTTCGGTGGTTTGAATCCATCTTGACGGAGATTTTAGTGATATTCCGCCGTTGGCGGTATTATTTGTTTTCTTTTGCCTTGACAGTATTCACCGATGAAATCAGCATTACACGAATGCTTGTGCAAGCCGAGCCAAGATTTTTGTAGGTTGCTTCATCAATATAATTTGTTTTATATAAAAGTTCAAGCCAATAGCCTGTTTCGTTAGCTTCTTTAAGGGCGATTTGCAGTTTGGATACAAAATCTGCTTTGCCGTGGGCATATTGCACTTCGCGAATATTCGCACCAATCGATGTACCGCTTCTGCCGATTTGGTTTGATATTATATTTTCTTTTCTTTTTTGAGTTTAAGTTCTTTGACAAGGTTTATATAATTGATACGGCGAAATCCATTGACTGAACTAATAATTTATCATCACGCATAGTAGCACCTACTTTCAAGTTAAGTATAGCATAAATGTTTTGGTTTGTAAATGAAGCATTTGCTTCGCAAATATGAAGCGGCGTCTTTGCCGCCATGATGCAAATTCGCTTTGCGAATTTATGAAGCGAAGCGTTCCTTATCGTGCTGTAGGCACACTTCATTAGCGCAAGCGTCTTCATAGCCGAAGGCTACTTAATGTTCCCGCAAGGGAACGCTTCATTCCACCAAACAGAAAAACCACCCTATTGGGTGGTTTTTCTGTTTGGCTGTTCCGAACCATTTAGATGCCAAGTTATATTTCGTCTTTTAAGCGCTCAATTTTGTTAGAACATCTCCATTTACACTCTCTGACCACTTGCATAAATTCAAGTTCGCCGTTTTCCTTTAAGTGTTCTTGCAAATACATTAGCCGTTCCCATAAGACATACATAAACCTTAATTCTTGTTGTTTGTTTTCAAATTTCATAATTGCCACCACCTTTCTTTTTGGTAACAGCAATTATATCCGAAAAGTTTTAAAAGTCCAGAGAATTTTATTCATAACGGGCAACAACATAGCCCTTATTATATATTTGCTCAAAAGCATCTCTTTTGTTTGAAAGAATATATTCTAAAATGTGCCTATTGTCTAATTTAATTTCCAAACTCTCCAGCATTTTTAGTGTTGTAGGATTAACCGAAAGAGTAACTCTATGTTCTTCGTACAAAGCGAATTGTAAGTACACGCCCACTCGTTTCAAGTAATTACCTGTTACAACATTTTTATTCAAATGATTGTAATAAAACAATTCGTCATTTACATACATTCCATACTTATCAAATTTCAAAGAAAATTCGTCAGTAGAAAAATCATAAACTTCAAGTGTTTCTTCTTTTGAAATATCAAAATCATATCGTTCAACTTCAATTTTAATTGCTTTTTTTCGTACAAGCGGAACGCTTGCCAAAAAGATAATTGAAATTAAAACAAAAGCGCCCAAGCATAATAGACCTTGAACTAAATATTTTTCATCGTCTATTTCCATTAAAACAGCAAATGCACCTATGAGTAAAAAGCAAACAACTGCATAAATAGGGGTTAATATGTAGGATACGGTAAAATTCAAAGGTAACATTTGAGTTTTTTCGTATGCTATAATTTCTTTTAATCCTACTTTATCATTTTCTTTATTCATAACCTCACCGCCTTTGTTTAATTATAGCATAAAACAAGAAATTAAACAAGATACGATTGGTTTCGGTCGTTCGAATCCATATTGTCCTAATTTTTAGTGATATTCCACCGTTGGCGGATTAAACTTCTTCACTATTCACTATTACTTCTTACCTTCCAAAAATCCTCGTATTTAAGAGAAAAGTGAAGAGTGAAAAGGTAATAGTGAAAAAGTAAAAATCCCCGTACTTTCGTACGAGGATTTTTGGTGGGAGAGGATGGATTCGAACCATCGAAGTCAGAGACAACAGATTTACAGTCTGCCCCCTTTGGCCACTCGGGAACTCTCCCATATTAAGTTTGCGTGAGGTAAGCCTCACCAAATGGAGCTGGTGGACGGACTTGAACCCCCGACCTGCTGATTACAAATCAGCTGCTCTACCAACTGAGCTACACCAGCAAATTTAGAACGCTAAA
>JAZRDC010000080.1:0-5570 GCA_045660065.1 Clostridia bacterium | reverse complement strand
CAGACTTTGGGTGACGAAGCGGACAAAAACGGAATTTACTTAAGCGTTCACGCACCATATTTTATAAGCCTTTCTTCTGTTGAAGAAGAAAAAAGATTAAAAAGCGTAGACTACATTATGCAGACTATGGCGGCAGCAAAGTTTATGGGCGCAAAAAGAATTGTTGTGCATTCGGGGTCGTGCAGTAAAATGTCAAGAGAAGAAGCACTGGACTTGGCAAAAAGCACTCTTGAAATTGCAAAAGAAGAAATAAAAAACGGTGGGTTTGAAGAAATATCTCTTTGCCCTGAAACTATGGGCAAAATCAATCAGTTGGGAACTGTTGAAGAAGTGATAAAGCTTTGCAAAATTTCAGAAAATTTTGTGCCTTGTGTTGACTTTGGTCATGTTAACGCAAGAGAAATGGGAAGCCTTAACGAATACAAAGATTTTGAAAGAATAGTAAATTTGATAGAAAATGAACTGGGGGCTGACAGGGCAAAAAATTTCCACGTTCATTTTACAAGAATTGAGTACACAACAGGCGGGGAGAAAAAGCATATTCCATATGATGATGACTCATTCGGTCCTTGCTTTGACCCGTTTGCAGAACTTATTGTAAAAAAAGACCTTTCACCTGTAATCATCTGTGAATCGCCGGGAATGCAGGCAAAAGATGCACTCACTTATAAAAGAATTTATGAGGAAATAAAGGGGAGAAATTAAATGAAAATTTTAGTTTTAAACGGCGTAAACCTTAATATGACGGGAATTCGTGAAAAGGGAATATACGGCAGCCTTACTTTAGATGAAATAAACGAAAAAATAAAATCAGCATGTGATAATATTGGGGTACAATGCGACTTCTTTCAGTCAAATCACGAAGGTGTGATTGTAGATACCCTTCACGCAGCACGAGGCGTATACGACGGTATTGTTTTTAACGCGGGTGCTTTTACTCATTATTCATATGCAATTCACGATGCTATTTCTGCCTGCGAAGTTCCAACGGTGGAAGTTCATATGTCAAATGTTCACAAGCGTGAAGAGTTCCGCCATAAATCTGTAATTTCAGATGTTTGCGTGGGAACAATTTCAGGCTTTGGATACAACAGTTATATCTTAGCGGTGGAGGCTCTTTTTGATGCACAAAACAAGGATTGAGAAACTTTTGAAAATCTGCCCCAAAGATAGTGCGTTTTATATTACCGATCCTGAAGATATGCTTTATTATGCGTCTTTTTCAGGAGAAGGCGGAGTTTTAATTTCTGAAGATAAAAAACTTGTAATCACAGACGGAAGATACACGGAAATCGCACAAAAACAATGCACAGGCTTTGAAGTTTTGTCAATTTCTGATTTGTATGATATATTAAAAAGTTTAAACTGCGAAATTTTAGTTCAGGGTGCACATATATCATACAACTCATTTTCAAAACTTAAAAAAGAAGTGGGAAGTGTTAGTTCATCAGATGTTAATTTTGATGCTTTGCGTTCAGTAAAAGATGAAGATGAAATCTTAAATCTTAAAAAGGCGGCAGCAATTGCAGAAGATGTATGGAGCGAGGTTTTGCAGTTTATAAGGCCCGGCAAAACCGAAAGAGAAACTGCGGCATTTATTGACTACAGTCTTAAATTAAAGGGCGCCGACGGCAATTCCTTTGATACAATCTGCGTGTCGGGGGCAAATACTTCTCTGCCTCACGGAGTGCCAACTGATAAAAAGTTTGAAAATGGTGATTTTATCACTTTTGATTTTGGGTGCAAAGTAAACGGATATTGTTCGGATATGACAAGGACGGTTGCTCTGGGCTTTGTTACAGATGAAATGGCAAAGGTTTATGACACAGTTTTAAATGCCCAGACTATGGCATCTGATGCGGTTAAGGCAGGGGTAAACTGCAAAGACATTGATAAAGTTGCAAGAGATTTTATAAGTTCAAATGGTTACGGAGAATATTTTTCTCACAGTTTAGGACACGGAGTGGGGCTTAAAATCCACGAGCAACCTAATTTAAGTTCAAAATCAGAAGGGATTTTGGAAATCGGCAATATCGTTACGGTGGAACCGGGGATATATATTCCAGGGAAATTCGGGGTAAGAATTGAAAATACTATGATTGTAAGAGAAGATTTTGGTGAAAATTTACAAAAATCTTCCAAAGAATTGATAATATTGTGAAAAACCCTTGAAATTATTTGTAATTTGGTGTAAAATAAATAGAAGAATAAATTGGAGGTATTATTTATGATTTCAGCAGGAGATTTTAGAAATGGTGTTACATTTGAAATGGAAGGAAACGTATTCCAGATTGTTGAGTTCCAGCATGTAAAACCAGGTAAAGGTGCAGCGTTCGTAAGAACAAAACTCAGAAACGTTATTACAGGCGGTGTAGTTGAAAAAACTTTCAGACCTACAGAAAAACTTGAAAAGGCTCACATCGAAAGAAAAGATATGCAGTATTCATATTCAGATGGTGAACTTTATTACTTTATGGATCAGGAAACATTTGATATGATTCCTATCAGTGCAGATCAGGTTGGCGATACATTAAAATTCGTTAAAGAAGAAATGATTTGCAAAATCCTTTCATACAAAGGAAATATTTTCGGTATTGTACCACCTACATTTGTAGAACTTTTGGTTACAGAAACAGAACCTGGTATCAAAGGCGATACTGCAACAGGTGCTACAAAACCTGCTACTCTTGAAACAGGCGCTCAGATTATGGTTCCATTGTTTATTGACAACAATGAAATGATCAGAGTTGACACAAGAACAGGTGAATACATGGAAAGAGCATAAGCTTTTTAAGTTCTTAAGGAGGGTGGCATCATGGCAAAAAGCTTTAAAATGTCAGATGGCGAATTCTGGTGGGGTATAACTGTTCTAAATGCGTGTGATATGCCTTTTGACAAAAACACGGATTTAACTGTTGATTTAACTGGGAGAGATGACTGGAGAACTCAGACAGCACCCCTTATGCTTTCCAACAAGGGAAGATACATCTGGTGCGAGGATGAAGTTGTCATTTCAATCAAAGATGGTGTTATTACCTACCAATCTGATGATGTTGTTTATTATGAAGGCGGAAAAACTTTAAGGGATGCTTATCTAAAAGCACAGAAAAATCACTTTCCTAACGAGGAAGAAAAATCTCTTCCCGAAGTGTTTTTCAAAAAAGCCCAGTATAACACCTGGATCGAGTTTTTGTATGAACAAAATCAGAAAGATGTATTAGAGTATGCCGAAAACATTGTAAAAAATGGTTATGAACCCGGAGTCTTAATGATTGACGAAGGCTGGCAGAAGCGATACGGATTGTGGGAGTTTGACCCTGTCAAGTTCCCTGACCCGAAAAGTATGATTGAAAGGCTTCATAAAATGGGCTTTACAGTTATGCTTTGGGTTGTTCCTACCATTGTACCTGACAGCAGTGAGTTCAGAACATTATGGCATGATGAAAACGCTCTTTTAAGAGACCCTGAAACCAAAGAACCTGTAATTGTTGAATGGTGGAACGGGTACAGTGCGATATTTAATTTCACACTTGAAAAAGACAGAGAATTTTTTACAAATCAGTTGAATAAACTGATGGAAGATTACGGAGTTGACGGCTTTAAATTTGATGGCGGGAGCCATGCAATGTATAAAGCGGGGCTTGGCAGTAAAAAATATCTGGAAAAGTATCCTGCAACTTTGCTTAATAATGCGTATCTTGAACTTGGGGCGAAATACGAGTTCCACGAGTTTAAGGACACATGGAAGTTTGGCGGCAGACATACTATTCAACGCCTTTTTGATAAAACTCATACATGGGACGAAACAGGTCTTGGATCGCTTATTCCCCATTCGGCATTTGTTGGTCTTTTAGGTCATCCTTACATTTGCCCTGATATGATTGGCGGCGGCGAGTATTCAAAGTTTATCGATCCCGGGTTTAAAATGGATCAGGAACTGTTTGTAAGAATGGCTCAGTGCTCTGCACTTATGCCTATGATGCAATATTCTTTATCACCATGGAAGGCGTTAGATGCAGACTATCAGGCTATTGCTAAAGATGCTGCTAAAATTCACAGCGATTTTTCAGGCGTGATTTTAGAAGAAGTAAAAAAAGCCCAAAAGACAGGGGAACCTGTAATAAGGCTTATGGAATACAACTATCCGGGGTGCGGATATGAAAAAATCACAGATCAGTTTATGCTGGGTGAAAGATTTATAGTTGCCCCCGTGGTTGAACAAGGCGCGATAACAAAAACTGTTACACTTCCTTGTGGCAAATGGAAAGACTTAAGCGGGAAGGAGTACGAAGGTGGAAAAACCATAACGGTTGATGCACCAATAAGCGTACTTCCCGTATTTAAAAAAATAGATTAAAGGAGAATGAATTATGGCTACATTAAAAGAAAGATCAACATATCTTGCAGGTCTTGCTGAAGGTATGGAATTAGAAGCTTCAAAAGAAAGCAAACTTATCACAAAACTTTTGGAAGTTATTGATGAAATGGCTGAAAGAATTGATGATTTAGAAGCTTACGTTGAAGAATTAGACGCTAAAGTTGACGAAATCGATCACGATCTTGGCGAATTAGAAGAAGATTACTATGACGATGGTTGCGATTGCGATGACGACGATTGCGATTGCTGCGATTGTGATTGCGAAGACGATGACGATGTTTACGAATTCGAATGCGACAAATGCGGCGAAACAATCTATGTTGACGGCAGTCTTTTAGATGAAGATGAAGAAATTCTCTGCCCTAACTGCGGCGAAGAAATTTCATTGGAATTTGATGACTGTGAATGCGGTTGCTGCGACTAATAAGAGAATGTAAGCATTCTCTCAATGTGGAATTGCAAATTTGAATATTAAAAAACACCCGATAAAAATCGGGTGTTTTTTTGCTTTTTATTAAATATGATCTTTTCGTTTTAATACACTCAGTGCTACGCCCATTGAGATAAATGTTGTAAGAATTGAAGAACCGCCGTAACTGAAAAATGGGAGCGGGATGCCGGTAACAGGCATAATTCCGATGCTCATACCGATATTTTCAAAGCATTGGAAAATAAGCATTGCGCCAATTCCTGACAAAATAAATCCGCCTGCGTCTTTTTTAATTCCTGCCGAGTTTTTAATAAGAATAAAAATTATTGCAAACAACAGTCCTATTATTAAAAGCGAACCTAAAAATCCAAGTTCTTCTCCTGCTACTGCGAAAATAAAGTCAGTGTGTTTGCCCGGGAGAAAATTCATCTGGATTTGTGAACCCTTAAAAAGTCCTTTTCCGAAAATCTGACCTGCACCAACTGCCAGTTTTGATTGAATTACATTGTAGCCTGCACCCATCGGGCTTAATTCGGGGTTTAAGAAAACTAAAATTCTGTTTTTCTGAAACTCGTCCAAAAACAGCCATATAAGCGGAGCAGATGCTAAAAATATACCCCCTGCGGTGAAAAAGTAACGAAGTTTAAGTCCTGCCACAAAAAGCATTATAATTGCGATAAAAATAAATACCATTGCAGTTCCGTAGTCAGGCTGAAGAAGGATAAGTCCCAAAGGAAGTGCCAAGTGCAACAACAAAAACAA
>JAZRDC010000079.1:0-4056 GCA_045660065.1 Clostridia bacterium | reverse complement strand
GATGTTGATATATTGCTCAGCGAAGCGGATGCTGAAAAGGTAACAGAAATTCTGACCAATGAATATGGGTATATATATGACTTTAAGAATTCTCATAACATATCGTTGTTTACACCAAATAATGTGCATATTGAGCTTCATTATGAACTGATTGAAGAAGGACTTGCAAACGAAGCATCAAAGGTGCTTTCTGATGTATGGAATGCAGTGAAATTAAAAGAGGGATTTTCCTGTTTTTATGAAATGCCTGATGAAATGTTTTACTTTTATCATATTGCCCATATGGCAAAGCATTTTGAAAACGGCGGGTGCGGCATAAGACCGCTTATTGATCTCTGGATTCTGGATAACATAAAAAGTGCAGATGCAAAGAAGCGTGAAAAACTTCTTGAAGAAGGAAAATTATTAAGATTTGCACTGGTTGCCCGCAGATTGAGTCAGATATGGTTTGAAAATGCACAACACGATGCAACCACACAAAAGATGGAAAACTATATTCTGCAGGGCGGATTGTACGGAAGTAATGAAAATCGAATTGCTTTTAAACAAAGAAAAAGCGGAGGGAAGTTTAAATATGCAATGTCAAGAATTTTTCTTCCCTATGATACAATAAAATATTATTATCCTGTTTTGGATAAAAAACCCTGGCTTACTCCTGTTATGGAGGTTCGCAGATGGGCAAACCTGATTTTTGGTGGACATTTAAGAAGAACCACAGAAGAATTGCAGTACAGCAATAATATATCAAGTACAGAAGCTGATGAGGTAAAACAGTTTTTGTGTGATATTGGATTATAAAGCAGATATAAGGAGAAACTTATGAATTGCAGAGAAAAGTTTTTTGAAATATATGGCAAAGAGGCAGAGGGAGTTTCCTTTTGTCCTTACAGAGTATGCCCGATAGGTGCACACATTGACCATCAGATGGGCAAAATCACGGGCTTTGCCATAGATAAAGGTATTTCTATTGCATACAGACCAAAGCAGAACGGCGTTGTGGAACTTGTGTCTTTGCAGTTTCCAAAACGTGCGCAGTTTCATATTTCTGCAGTTCCAAAAGAGCGTGAGATGGACTGGGCAGACTATTTACGAGGTGCAACTTTAATGCTTTCCAAAAAGTTTACTTTAACGGTAGGCCTTTGCGGAGTTATTGAAGGCTCGCTTCCTATTGGGGGACTTTCCTCATCTGCGGCAGTTATTATTTCGTTTTTAACTGCGCTTTGCAAAGTAAATAATATTGTAATTTCTCAGGATGACCTTATTAAAATTGCACAGAAAGCGGAAAATGAGTATGTGGGTGTGTCCTGCGGAAAACTTGATCAATCCTGCGAGGTTTATTGCAGACGTGAAAAACTCTTGTATCTTGACAACAAAGACGATTCTTACGAGTTAATTCCTGAAAACGAAAATATTAAGCCATATGAAATTGGTATTTTCTTCAGCGGAATGGAAAGAAATTTAATCGGCTCGGGCTACAATATGAGAATTGATGAGGTTAAATCTGCAGCCTACGCTTTAAAGGCTTTTTCAGGTATGGATTACGGCAAGTTTAACGATACCTATTTAAGAGATGTTCCAAAAGAGATTTTTGAAGAATATAAAGAAAAACTTCCCTTAAACTGGAGAAAAAGAGCAGAGCATTATTACACAGAGTCAGATCGTGTGGAAAAAGGTGTTGAGGCCTGGAAGAAGGGCGATATCGAAACCTTTGGCAGACTTGTGTTTGAAAGCGGTTACAGCAGTATTTATAATTACGAAACAGGTGCAGACGAACTTAAAGAAATTTATAATATAATGAAAGATACCAAGGGGATTTACGGTGGAAGATTTTCAGGAGCGGGCTTTAAAGGCTGTTGTATGGCAATCGTAAACCCTGAATATAAAGAAAGTATTGAAAGAGAAATTACAGAAAAGTATTTAAAGGCGTTCCCGCAGTATAAAGATACTTTTTCTGTTCATTTCTGCAAAACTGCAGATGGTTGCGGTGCATACTTTGAATAAAGGAGAAAAATTATGAAGTGTCTTATTTTAGCGGCAGGATATGCCACCAGACTTTATCCGTTAACTGAAAACTTTCCAAAACCTCTTTTGGAAGTTAAGGGTAAAACTATTCTGGACTGGCTGCTTGATGATATTGATTCATCAAAAAAAATAAATGAATATGTTGTAATTTCAAACGACAAATTTTTCTGTCATTTTGAAGCCTGGGCAAAGGAAAAGACTTTAAATGCTCCAATCACCCTTGTAAATGACGGATCTGTTGATAACGACAGCAGGCTTGGTGCGGTTGCAGATATTAAATTTGCAATAGACACCCTAAAGATTGACGATGATATTATAGTAATTGCAGGCGATAATGTTTTAGACTTTTCTCTTTGTAATTTCATTGATTATTTTGAAAGCAAAAAAGAGCCTTGTGTTATGAGATATTATGAAGACAGGGTAGAAAAATTAAGAAAAACAGGTGTTGCATCTGTGGACCAGGAAGGCTTAATAACCAAAATGGTTGAAAAGCCTGAAAATCCTGAATCAAACTGGTGTATCCCGCCATTTTATGCATATCCGAAAAAAGATTTGAAAATGTTGGATCAGGGTATAAAAGACGGATGTAAAACCGATGCACCGGGTAGTTTTGTGGTTTATCTTGCGTCAAAGCAGAAGGTTTATGCAATGGAAATGCCGGGTAAACGCTATGACATCGGCGACCTTAAAAGCTATGAGGAAGTAAATAACGAGTATGGCGGAATAACAAGATGAGATTTTGTGTTTTAAATCAAGGGGGATTTTGTTATGAATTTGATTTTGAAAGAAATTGGGGAAAAGTTCAGACTGACAGGTGAGATGTATTCTTATGAGGCGATTACTATGGGGAATATCAACTCCACTTATAAGGTTACATATATGCAGGATGATAATACTTTAAAAGCATATCTGTTTCAGAAAGTAAATACACATGTTTTTAAAAATCCTGTTGAGATAATGGAAAATATTGATAAGGTTACTACGCATATACGCGCAAAATATCCTGATCAGATTACACTCCATTATCATCATACTGCCGAGGGACTTAATTATTATATGCCGGAAGAAGGTGCTTTCTGGCGAGTTGTAAATTATGTTGATTCGGTAACATTTAATGCATCAGATGATTTGAATATCATTGAGTCAACAGGCAAAGCTTTCGGATATTTCCAGACACAGCTTTCTGATCTTGACGGTAAACTCCTTCACGAAACAATTCCTGATTTTCATAATACAAAAAAACGACTTGATACACTGCTTGCTCACGCAGAAGAAGATATCTGCGGCAGAGCAGAGTCGGTAAAACAAGAATTAGATTACATAAAATCTGTTTATTACAAGGCAGCAGAACTCAGCATCAAGTTTGAAAACGGAGAAATTCCAAAGAGAGTTACACATAACGATACAAAATGTAACAATGTGCTTTTTGACAGAATGACAAAAGACCCAATTGTGGTAATCGACCTTGATACAATTATGCCTGGAATGTCAATGTATGATTTTGCGGACGAAGTTCGATTTATTGCAAATACCGCCGTAGAAGACGAGCCTGACACTTCAAAGGTTTTCTTTGATACTGCAAAATTCCGTGCATTTGCAAAAGGATTTATCGGTCAGACTCATCAGTCTTTGGAGCCTGTTGAAATTAATAATCTTGTGAAAGCAACATTTGCAATCACTATTGAACTTGCCTCAAGATTTTTAGATGACTATATCACAGGAGATAAATATTTTAAATGCAACTATGAAAAACATAATCTTGTCCGTACCCGTTGTCAGTTAAAACTTGCAGAGGATATTGAAAAGAAATGGGACGAACTTGAATGGATTGTGTCAGATGTTATGCAGACATTATAAATAATCTGTAAAATATAAAAAATACTTAAAAACCGCATTAAGCCTTGGCTTTATGCGGTTTTTGTTGTTTTTTGCGAATTTTAAGTTTTGAACGAAAAATCGGGGTTATCTACGAAGTTGTGAACAGAACAAGCCCTATAAATGCACATTTTGGGGAGTTATCTACAGTTTTTTTAT
>JAZRDC010000078.1:0-2914 GCA_045660065.1 Clostridia bacterium | reverse complement strand
TAAAGAATCTATAAAAGCATTGCTTTTGGTTACAAATCCTATACTGCATCCCGGCATTATTGCAAAAACTGATGTAATCAGGGAGTTAGGATATGATAAAAACTTCACCTGTACCGAAGATATGGAACTATGGACAAGGTTCATACTGGCAGGTTATAATGTGGAAATTATGCCTGAATATCTTATGATATACAGACTTCACGATAAACAAATTACAGAAACAACTTTAGAAAAACAACATAGGGAAGTTGTTGCTATTCAGAGGCAGTATTGTGCCAAACTTTTAGAGCCTATGAGCAGTGAACAGGAACAGTTTTATATAAGCGGAGTTTATTTCAGAGACAATACTGATATCAATAAATTCTGCGATTTTTACAAATGGCTTAAGTCTGCCAATAGCAAAACTAAAGCCATTGATAAAGAGGCGCTGGATTATGCTATGTTTGAAATTTTAGCTGAATATAAAAGAAAAGGCATTTCAAAGCCTGACCTGATTAAAGGTATGCTTTCCTTTGGAATATTATTCCTTTTAAAGGAGATTCCGGATCGCAAAAAAAGAGCCTCAAAAGATGGTGTTAAATGCATCGAAAGTGCAAAGAAAATCGGACTTTTTAAATCTGGCGGATCAGTAGAGTTCCCGATTTTTTCCAAAAGATAAGTTTAGGAGTTTATAAATATGCAAATATTTGAATACCCGTATGTTATCATAACATTGTTTGTTTTATGCTTTATTATTCTTGCGGCAATTGGTATAATTTTTGCCATAAAAGGAGCAAAGACTGCAGCGGGCGTTGATGAAAAGAATTTTACAAATCTAAGTAAATTAGAAAGTGGTTTTGAAAAATCAGGAAAACTCAGAGAAAACAGATGTATTGTATATATTGGCGTTTCTTTGGATAATTTTTGCAGCATGTATACAGAACAAAGAGCGAAAATTGTTTTTTCTGAAATCAAGTCTGTTTTGGTGGAGTGTTTTTCAGACGGAGAAAAAGGTGCGATTTCACCATGCGGTGAAAAAAACTTTGTTGCTTTTACCAAATGGAATGCTGAATGTATACAAAAAAATATTGAAGCATGTCAGAAAGAACTTAATAAATGTTTTTTAAAATATGGTGCTTTAAATGTTGCAGAAGTAGTAATCGGTTCATATTTTGCTTCAGGAACAGAATTGTCATTTGATGAAGCTATAAATCGTGCTAAACAGGCGTATATGCTTGCAAAAAATAAAAAAATGCCCTTTGCTGAATGGAATATTACCGGTGGAAAAGCATTGGAAAAAAAGATTATAATAGAAAATAACATCGAAAAAGAAATTGATAATAATCGTTTTTTCCTTGAGTATCAACCTGTTTTAGATGCTAAAACAAAAAAAATCGTAGGGGCTGAAGTGTTGTCTCGATTAAATTCAGAAAGCGACGGCGTTCTTGCTCCAGGGAAATTTTTGTCAGCAGTAGATTCTGTAGGAATCAGCAATAAATTTGATTACTATATTTTTGAAAAAAACTGTAAATGGATTTCAAACGATAAAAAACAAAGAGAAGCTTATATATACACCATTAATTTTTCAAGGTCAACATTGTGTGAACCACAGTTTGCCGAGAAAATAATAGCTATTGCACAAAAGTACGATTTGAAGTTTTCTTGTTTGGCGGTTGAAATATTAGAGGATAAAAATATAACAGGAGAAGCAAGAATGCAAATGATAGATAATCTATCAACTCTTAAGGAAAAAGGTATATCTATCTTGCTTGATGATTTCGGAAGTGGATATACAACCTTTAGTGATTTGCAAAACCTTGATATTTCTGTTGTAAAAATTGACAAGGCGATAACACAGAATTCGATTACGGATACAGGATTTATTATTTTAAAAAATATTATTCGTACTGCAGGGGATATTGGCTTCAAGACACTCTGTGAAGGAATCGAAACAAAAGAGCAAGAAGAAGCAGCAATAAAAGCAGGATGTGATCTTCTTCAGGGATTCTACTATTACAAACCCATGCCGGTAGCGAAACTTGAAAAAGTATTTAATGAAAATTCAGGAGGTGTTTAAATGCTGTCCGTAATTATTCCTGCGTATAATGAAGAATTGTCCGTAGAAAGAGCTTACTATACAATATCAAAGATTTTAAGAGAAGCTGAAATTGATAATGAAATTATTATTATTGATGATGGTTCTACTGATACTACATATGAAATAATAAAAAACTTAGCTGATAAAGAAAAAAATATATATGGACTGCATTTTTCAAGAAATTTTGGAAAAGAAGCAGCCATTTCAGCAGGCCTTGCTAGTGCTACAGGAGATGCGGTTGTAGTAATCGATTGCGATCTTCAACATCCTCCTGAAAAAATTGTCGAAATGTACCGTTTGTGGCAAGAAGGATATGAAATTGTTGAGGGCATTAAAAAAACAAGAGGCAAAGAAAGCAAAATGCACGGCTTTGCTGCAAGAAAGTTTTATAGGGTTATCAGTTCGGTAGTAGGATTTGATATGTCAAATGCTTCTGATTTTAAATTGCTTGACCGCAAGGTTGTAGATATACTCAATAGAATTCCTGAAAGAAAAGGCTTCTTCAGAGCGATTTCTTTTTGGGTTGGATATCACAAAACAACTGTTAAATTTGAGGTTAATGAAAGACTTGAAGGTGAATCAAAGTGGTCTGCCATAGGTCTTTTGAAATATGCTGTTTCAAACATTTCAGCATACTCAACTGCACCAATGCAAATTGTAACGGTGCTTGGCTTTATGATGCTTATTATTACCGCTATTTTCAGCGTTTGGGCATTGATTGATAAAATTCGTGGCATTGCCCTTGAAGGTATGACAACTGTTATAATTATCCTGATATTTATAGGAAGTATCATGATGATAAGTCTTGGTATTATCGGATATTATGTTGCCCGTATT
>JAZRDC010000077.1:0-12073 GCA_045660065.1 Clostridia bacterium | reverse complement strand
CCTGTATTATAGGTAAATTTAAACTCGTTGTCTTTTTCAAAGGCAGATGTGGAATAAATTTGTGTTTCTGCTGTATCTGTTCCACTTACTGTGTGGGACAATGCAACTTTGCAATATCCCTGAGTTGCAGTTCCTGCGCCTTTTAAAACCACCTCATAAGTTTTTTCAGGTGATAATTCCCAAATGGCGGTTTCACCTGTAATAATAACACTTTCGTCTTCAGTTGCCTTTTTACCTTCGGCAGGAGTTCCTTCAGCGGGAACAACTTCTTCTGAGACCTGAGGCATTACAAGAGTTTTAGTAACAGTGTCATTTTCTTCGACAGGCTGACTTACTTCGTATACAAGCACTGCGGTACTGCGTGTTGCAGACTGAATTGTCTGCGCCGGTGTGTCAACTGAGGCAGTAAACCAAGCCCATGTCATACTTGCAAGACCAATTGTGCATGCCAAAACACCTATAACTGTCTGTATCATAAGACGGATTAACGGATCGTTATTTTTATTCTGTTTTTCTTTTTTGTGCATAAATTTCATAACATACCTCCGATTAAATTTTTACTTCAGCAATCAAAAGGCACATTTAGTAACATACCTTTTGATTGCCGCCTGTCCAAATGGACAGGACTGGCATTAAAATTTATTTCTTACAATAAAACTTAGAGATTTTCAAAAGTTACATTTGTAACTTTTACGCCTGAATGTTCATTAATAAGTTCAGAGCCTGTGTAATGGAGATTTGCATGATAGTTGTAACCACCACTATTAGCACGGAGTTTCACACCAGTAACTGAACAGTTTTCATATTCTATACTATCATTATCGCCAACATATACAAACGCAACCATTCCGCAAGTAGCAAAGTCATAACTTGTAGCAGTTACAGTTGTATTTGAAACATCACAATTTTTAAGAGTAGCAGTAATTGCTGTTTCTTTTTCGTTGTATACAGTAGCAATCAATGGAGCAACCTTGTATCCACCTGTAATTTTGCTGTTTTTCACATCAACATTGTCAAGTAAAACATTCTGATATGCCTGAACTGTTAAAATAGAAGTATTAATTTTGCCGTTACTGTTAACATCTGCATTGTCAAAAGTAATATTTTTAATTGTAACATTACCTACACCTGCAAAACGACTAAACATAGCCTGGCCATTAATTTTCATGTTTGAAACAACAAATCCCTGACCATCAATTTCTGCAAGCGATGATTTTCTATCCGCATGGCTATCAACTGTTTTCCATACTTTACCACTCATATCAATGTTTGCCTGCAATTTAATTTTAGAACCATGACCAGCTTCATCAGCAGCAAATTTCTCGTTAACTTCCATCATACCTTCTGCTGTAAATACATTATAGGTATTTGTTTCTGTGTCGTGGTACATATCACATGCGCTGTAAACAATTGCATATGGGCTGAATGAACCTGTTTTAAATGTTACAGTACCTGCCACAGGATCAACTTTTTCAACTGAAATTTCATTGCCATCATGTAATACCTTAACAGTGCTTGCATCAATACCTGCACCAACTTTAACAGTTACTGTAAATTCAGTACCGTCATTGTTAACAGTTTCACCATCTCTTGTGAGATCAATGTCAAAGTTAGCAGTAGTTACACCTGATTTGTCAACAAAAACTGAAGATTTTGCTATAGTAAGTTCATAATCTCCTTCAGGAGCACCTGCAGGGATATTAATTGATACATTTTCAGTATTAACAGTAGCCGCTACATTTGCTTCTTTTGTTGCAACCATTGTCTTAGGATATGTTGAATCTTTATCATAATCGTTGCCGAATGAATCCAATTCTGCTTCAACCTGTGTTGCTAACACGTTAAGACCGAGGTCGATCTGTGGAACATCAGTTCCGTTGTGGTTTGCTTCGTTGCCAACTGTTTCAGGCATGTAAACTACCAATGCAAGATAGTGAGGAGCATCGCCCTTTAACATAGTTGCTTCTTTGCTGTAACCTGCAGAAATTTTTGTAGTTTCTGTTGCTATAGCCATAGCAGCTTCACGGTTTGCATATGCTTCTGTTTCACCATTAACTTCTGCTACATCAAAATAAATGTAGTCTGAAAGTTTAAGTTCCTGTCCTGCAACATTTACACCTGCTTTTTCAGATACGATGTTAACACCGAGCTGATATTTGAGAGCAAGTGAACCTTTGTTAGTAACTCTTAAGTATGCTACTTCTGTTACACCAGGTTCCCAAAGGTTGTTTGCAAGGATTTCTGAAGCATCCTTAACAGTTTTCCATTCTGAACCATTCCAGTAATCAAACTCAACATCAAGATTACCTGATGTGATAATGTTATTTGCGCTTGTTACTGAATCTGTGAACCACGCAAATGTTGTGCCGAGAAGCATTGAAAAACAAAGCATAAGAGCGATTACACTTGTAATCAATGATCTCTTAGTTGAATAAGATTTTGTCATTTTGTTTTCCTCCTTATGTAATAATATAATGACAATATATATACACAGTTTTTAACTGTCTATACCGTAATTTTTACTGTTCCTGTGCAGGTTCTTCTTTAGTTTCAGTTTCTGCTTCAGGCTTTTCCTCAACTGCGGTTTAAGCCTCAGTTTCTGCTACAGGTTCTGCAGCAGGTTCAGTTTCCGGGGCTGATGGTTGCCCATCTTTTGCCGCAAGTTGTTCTTTAAGTGCCTGCAATTCTTTCATCATTTCCATTGACTGTCTGCGTTCTTCTTCGAGTTTTTCACGTTCAGCCTTAAGGCCTTCCATCTGTTCACTTCTGTATTTTTTGAAGATTTTTACAGTATTGATACCCTGCATTAAAATCAAAATCATAAACGGAAGGAAAATGCAGATAAAATATCCCGGTGTTGTTTTTAAGAATGCAAAGAATGTTCCGAGTTTTGGAATGCTGAATACATATTTACCCTGAACCTGCATATATTTTACAGGTAATTCGTCATCTACGCCTGTTGTTGTACCATATGTAATAAAGCAAGGCTGACCTTCTTCGTTTGTTGTAAGTGAGCGCACCTTATGTGTAAAGGTTTCGCCGAATGTATCAGGATCTTCTGAACGATATGAGATAACATCGCCTTCTTTGATTGTTGCAGGTGGAACATCTTTAACAAATACCAAGTCCCCTGCCGCAAAGTCTGTTGCTTTCATTGAGTCAGAACGACAGATAAAGGCTTTAAATCCAAGCAATGCTCTGTCATTTCTGTCAAATGTTGTAACAGATATAACGGTGAACACCATCATAAATACTGCGGCTGCAACAAGCAACCAGGTAAATACATTTTTTACTGCGTTTAATACTTTCATTATATATCTCCTTAATTAAAATTTGGATTTTCTGAATCGTTATTTCTTGTCTGAACTGCTATTGCTGACATCTTAAACTGAAGTTCTTTGTCCTTATATTCGTTACCCGAGTCTTTTGGGAAATGGAAATGAGCCTTTAAATCCTGTCTTTCATATCTGCTTAAAGAACCTATCAATTCCTTTTCAGTTTCAAACTCGCTTATTTTGCCTGAAATTAATTTGTAGTTATTTTTGTCATAAATAGTAACTTCAATTACATCCCTGAGGTCTCCAGAAATTCCTGTGAAATTTAATTTATAATAAATTGGTTCAAAACCATTGTTTTTGATAAAGAAGTCTTTTACAATTGTCATACCCGGTTCAAACAAGGGGTCTCTTTCATCTATAATCGCTTTACCGTCATTCAGGTTGAGTTTGATTTCGCCTGTGTGGAAATAGTTATTCTCGATTTTTATTACTGTATAAGAAAGTGCAAAACTTGTTATACAAAGTCCCACACAAAGAAGAATCATTGTTACCACATTAATCTGAAGTTTTTTATTAACAATCATTCAAAATCACCCTTTCTTTTTGCCCATCACGATGTAGAATAAAATCAGAAAAGCAGCGATTGCTATTGTTGACCAAAGCAGGTAGTTTGGCTTTTCGTTGGATTTTTTCTCGTTAGTTGGGTATTCTGCTTTATTTTCTGCGTCTGTGATATTTTTTGCTTCTTTATAATTTGAAAATCTCGGCAAGGTTTTAATTAGCTTACCGTCTTTTTCATAAGAAACTTTTACATTGTTTTTTCCTTCAACTGATACACTTATTTTATAGATTGATTTATCGTAGTCAGTTTCACTATCTTTTTCCTCGTTTTGAGAAAGATAATATATATAAGTTCCTTTTTCTGTTAATGCAATATTTGAAAAGGAAATATATCCATCGTCATTATGCACTCTTTCGATTACTGTGTCTGATTGATTTTTCAAAGAGAAAGTATAATCGCTTCCTCGCGCATATTGCCCATCAAGCAACACTTCTGCACTGAATTTTATATTTGCAAGAGTTGGTGCATTTTGCTTTTCTTTTGGATAAGAATTGTTATCTTCTATAATAATCAAAAGTTTTAAATCAGTATCGCCGTCTGACTTAATCTTAAAATCCGCTTTGCTACCACCTTCAACATATCCGCGATATGCGCATTTTACATTGTTGCTTTTAAGACTTGAGGGATACTCATTTTCATTTATCTTTTTAAAATTGTTTGCCAAAAGTTCAACGTTGTCTGAATTTTCATTTTCTGTATACAGATACAGGTTATATACAATTCTGCCTTTAACGTCATTTTTAAATCTGACATTGGCTTTTCCCTTTTTTAAATCAAGGTCAACCGAACCGTCTTGTAAAACTGTTACATTATCCCATGACAAATTGTATCTTGTGTATACCGCAGTAACATCTTTTGAGTTAATATAAATTACACAAATAGTGCAAAGCAACACAAATACCAAAAAGGCGATTATGGAGCATGTTATCTTTTTGTTCAAACTAAAACCGCCTTTCTGATTCATTTTTATTAATCAACCCATTTTGCAAAATCATTTATAAATCTGATGTAATGGGTGTTTGCTGCTTCAAAAATTTCATAGTAAGCCCAATATGTATTATCACGAACATCTATAAAATCGATGAGTTTGTGCAAGTTATTGTCTATGTATTCTTTATCAGGAATACGCTCAAGCATTCTGTTTACAATCGTTACCGTCTCTGCACGGGAAATAACGTTGTCGGCTTTCAGCGACCCGTCAGGATATCCTGTAACATAGCCGTTAGCGTAAGCCTTTTTAATAGAATCGTATGCCCAGTGTGAACTGTCAAAATCTGTGAAAGATATATCTTTCGGCGGGATATTGCTTCCGCTTCGTCTTTCGTAAAATCTTACACACATTGCCGCAAGTTCGGCTCTTGTGATATTTTCGCTCGGTCTGAAGTTATCTTCATATCCGTAGATGATATTTTCATCTTCGCATCGTGATATGTATTTTGCATACCATTCTGTGGCTTCAACGTCTTTGAAACTTGTTTCTGTTGAAATCAAGTTTTCTTCATCGTAGTCCGCAAAAATTCTTGCAAAAATTGTTGCAACTTCCGCTCTTGTAATTGGTGATTCAGGTTCAAACAAATCATAAGGTCTGCCGATTACATACGCGCGTCTTAATAACTTTGTGTTGCCAGGATCAACTGGAGGTTTTTCACCGCCGCCACCAGCGCCGCCTCCGCCGCCTTGGCTTTCAGGAATATAACGCCATTCAAAATCTGCCTTTAACTTTTTGTTCTGATAGTCATTCCCAACAGATGTGTCTAAATACACGGTAAGACCATAAGTTAAACTCGGCTGCCCTGCAGGTAAAATGTGTGTAACAAATTCAGGTGTATCTATCATAAGTCCGTTATATTTTTCCACACCGTCAATTGTAATTTTCAATTTCAAAACTTCTGCAAGTTTTTCAAATCCTAAATGGACTTTAGCCCTGAACTGTACCTCAACATTTTCTCTGTGTAATATATTCAGCACATAATTCTGTGAAATTTCATCGCCCGGAAGCATACTTGTTGCTGTAAATGGTAAATTTGCACCTTCATCAGGATGCTTTAAAACAATAGTCTCTCCCGCTGCATAAACAGGTGTTATACTAAAAATCATATTTAGTATAAGAACGAAGCATATAAATAAGGAAGAACTTTTTTTGTGTCTTTGTTGATGCAAACCTTTCGCCTCCATTTAATTTTGTCAATTATTTTTCAACATCAATTGTTTTCATTACTCTGTCATAGAGATTTTCAAGAAGCATCTGTGTTTTATCACCATCATCCCATATTGCATAATCAATTACACAAGCAATGATAGTGTAAATAAATATTTCTGCCTGCAGTGGTGTACAGTTAAAAATCTCAATGAGTTTTTCTGCATACATCTCATACCCTATTCTGAAATCTTTTGCTTTTTCACGCATACGATCTCCAAACACAGGACTAGTAGTAATCTGTATGGCAAGTCGCAGTTCATATTTGTACTTTTCAACTTCCTTTAAAAGAGTATCAAAATATTTTCTGACATCGTCAGTGTGGTCTAAAGTAAACTGCATAAGTGCATCTACAACTTTTGAAAGACCATACTTACCTGCCGCTATCCAGATATCATCTTTATTTTCAAACCAGTAGTAAAGACTGCTTTGAGCAAGTTTAGTTTCGCGGCATAACTCACCTATCGAAGCCTCTCCCAATCCCCTTTTTAATAAGTAATCCCAAGTTGTTGCAATGATTGCCTTTTTCTTATCAGGCGCACCGAAATTATCCATTTAATTCAATCCCTCCACTAATAATTTTAGCACTTTTGTTAATGCGTAATGCCCGTTACAAAAGGTGACAAAAAAAATTGTTGAAAAATAACAGAATTTATGTTGGAAATATATTTCGCCATTACTCCAAATGTATACTAATTTTATCACTTTTAAAGGCTTTTGTCAATGATTTAGAGTATATTTTTTCAAAAAAAAGACTTTATACAAAACACTACAAAAAAAGGAATGTAAATTAATTACACTCCCTGTTTTTTAAATTAAATTTACGATGTTACATATAATCGGCGCATAGACTATTGCAGGCAAAAAATCTGCCACTTTGATTTTTGTAATGCCCATCAGATTTGTACCAATCATTATAATTAAAATTGAACCTGCACAAGTCATTTCACCAATTGCGCCTACGCTCATAAATGGTGCGATAAGTCCTGCTAAAAGCACCAGTCCTCCCTGAATAATAAACACCGATATTGATGACAATAAAACTCCAAATCCAAGACTTGACGCAAGCATCATTGATGATACAAAGTCAAGAGTTGCTTTTGTTATAAGTACAGAATTGTCTCCCGTAAGTCCTGCCTGAATTGAGCCTGTAACCGTCATTGAGCCCACGCAAAACAAAAGTGTTGCAGTTACTATGCCTTCGGCAACTGAGGCAGTTCCGTCTTGTTTTTTGAATTTTATTTCAACTCTTTTTGCCAGTTTGTTTATTGCGCCGTCTATATCAAGAAGTGTACCTGTTATAACCCCAAGCACCACTGATGCTATTACAATTAAAACATTTTCTCCGCACAAACTTCCGGATATACCGATATATAAAGTGCAGGCGCCAAGCCCCGTCATAGCCGCCGTGCTTACCTTTTCAGGAATGCCTTTTTTAAACAACAATCCAATCAACGAGCCAAGTATTACGGTTATAACATTTACAATTACTCCTAACATTATCATACACTCCTATTAAATAACATCTGCCAAATCGTAAATGAGTTTTTCTGTCTTTTCCCATCCGAGACAAGGATCTGTTATTGATTTTCCGTAAACACACTCTTCAGGCTTCTGAGCACCGTCTTCAATGTAACTCTCTATCATAAGGCCTTTTACAATCTTCTTAACTTCGTTACTGTGGCGGCAACTGTGAAGCACCTCCTTGGCAATTCTCGGCTGTTCCATCCACTTCTTACCTGAGTTTGCGTGGTTGGTGTCAATAATAACCGCAGGGTTAGCTAATCCGGACTTTTCGTATATTTCAGCAAGGTGGATAAGGTCCTCGTAATGGTAGTTAGGCATAGACTGACCGTGCTTATTCACATAACCTCTTAAAATCGCATGAGTAAGCGGATTGCCGTGACTTTCAACTTCCCACCCTCTGTAAATGAATGTATGACAGTGTTGACCTGCTGTAATTGAATTCATCATTACCGAAATATCTCCGGCAGTTGGATTCTTCATACCGACAGGAATATCAAGTCCGCTTGCAGTAAGACGGTGCTTCTGATTTTCTACAGACCTTGCACCGATTGCAACATAGGATAGCAAATCAGAAAGGTACCTGTAATTTTCAGGGTACAGCATTTCATCTGCGCATGTAAAGCCTGTTTCCTTAATTGCACGAAGATGCAGGTTTCTGATAGCAATAACACCTTTTAACATATCTGATTCCTTGTGTGGATCAGGTTGATGAAGCATACCCTTATATCCATCTCCGGTTGTTCTTGGTTTATTGGTGTAAATTCGTGGAATGATAAGTATTTTATCAGATACCTTTTCCTGAACATCTCGCAAGCGTGAAATGTAATCAATAACACTATCATCGTGATCTGCTGAACAAGGACCTATGATAAGAACAAATCTGTCATCTTTACCTTCAAATATTGCCTTAATTTCTTCATCTCGTTTAACTTTAATATTCTCTATCTCCGCAGTAACAGGATACTGCTCTTTTATTTCCTTCGGGATTGGTAATTTGCGTTTGAATTCCATATTCATTTTTAAGCTTCTCCAATACAATTTATTTTTTATCAAATAATGCTCTGCGCTGTGTAGAATGTTTCATCATTTTTCTCATTCCATCTATATCTTCATTTTCAAGCATTGATTTCAGTTCTTTGAATTTATCCATAAACATATCCATTTGATTCAAAAGTGCATCTTTGTTTGCTACAAATAGTTCACTCCACATCAAATCGTTAATTCTGGCAATTCTTGTTAAGTCTCTGAATGAGTCACCTGTAAATTTCTCCATATTTTCTTTATCATTGCAGGTCATAAGAGTGATGGCTATGCAATGAGTAAGTTGAGAGAGAAAACCTATCATTTCGTCATGCTCTTCGGGAGAAAGTGTGGTAACATTTGAAAATCCGAGAAGTCTTCCAAGTTCTAAGCAGGTATTAATTGCTTCAGGTGTATTTTTATCTGTGGGAGTAACAATATAGTTTGCCCCGGAAAACAACTTGTCTGTGCTGTTTTCAACACCTGAAACCTCACGACCTGCCATTGGGTGTGCTGCGATAAACTCCACATCATCTCTCAGCATATCTTGAATCTTATATACGATGCTTCTTTTAACACCGGTTACATCAGTTATAATTGCACCGCTTTTCAAAAGATTTTGATTCTGTTCTATCCACTCAAGGAATATATGAGGGTAAAGTGCAAATATTACAAGGTCAGCATCGCTGATAATTCTTTCATCCAGTTCTGTTGAGCCTACATCAATAATGCCTTCATTGAGAGCATAATCTATTGATCTTTGTTCTTTAGTAATTGCACTTATGTGAAATCCAAATCGTTTCAGAACTCTTGCATAGCTACCACCTAAAAGTCCGAGTCCTACTATCAATATTTTCTTACTTACATCTACTATCATCTTAATTCTACCTTTTCCTATAAACTTTTATGTTCATATCAGAATCCCTCATATCTCACTATGGGGTGCAAATGTACCTGCTACTTTGAACTTATCGCACTCCTTGTTTAATTCCTCAATCATTTTCTGACCGTCTTCGTTATCTGTTGTTCCATCAATCTCAATGTAGAAATAATACTGCCACGAGTGTTTTTTTAGTGGCCTGCTTCTAAGCGCTGTCATATTATAGCCATATTTACCAATAATGCTGATAGCGTTTGCCAGAGAACCTGCTTCATTCTTAACTGTGAACATTAATACTGAGTTTGAAAGAGATGGAGAGTTTGCTCTTACTTTTGAAAGAACTGCAAAACGAGTGGTGTTTTCCCCACTTTTATTTATATTTGCTTCCAAAACTTTAAGACCGTAAATCTCTGCTGTTTCCACGCTGGCGATAGCGCCGAGAGTTTTATCCTTCATATATGCAACGATTTTAGCAGCAAACGCAGTATTGTTTGCCTCTTCCGTATCAAATTCCCGAAGAGTAATATAGTCGTGGCATTGGCTGAGCGCCTGCGGATGACTTGTTACTTTTCTGATATCATCAACTGTTGCTTCTGGAATACCTAACAAATTCTGATGAATTTCAAGCTCGTAAATTCCGTTTATGAAAAGTCCGCCTGAGAATATGAGGTCAATTGTCTGCCCGACTTCACCTGCATAACTGTTCTCAATTGGCAGAACTGCAACATCAGCCTCCCCATTTACAACGGAATCATATGCCGATTTAAAATCACGACATGATACTCTGTTGCTATCGGGAAATATTCGACCTGCAGCAATGTGAGCAAATGCCCCTTCAACACCGCTGTACGCAACTTTTAGTCCTGACTGCATACGGTGTTGATAGGCTCTTGAAATTGACATAAGATTTTTAATGTAATCAATATAATATCCCTTTAACACCTCGTCGTCAATCATTGCCGAGTTCTTTTCGATAACCGCGTCTTCGCGCTTTTGATCTAAAATTGGGAGACCAAATTCTTTTTTATATTCATAAACCATTTCAGCAGCTCGCATCCTTTTCACGAATAACTCTGCCATTTGGGAATCTACTTCGTTTATAATACTTCTTGCTTCATCCACTTTGTTTGCCATCTTCGATATTCCTTTCAAAATAAAACCTCACTTGCATCTTTTCAGTCACAAGTGAGGTTTTATTATATTATTTATGCATATAACTTCGAATAAATTCTAAAACTCACTCTTTAAATTCTCAATAAATTTTTCAATAGCAAGGTAAGCATAGCCACAATAATAGACTACGCTAAAGTTAAAATAATACTTGCTTGAGTTTAAAAAGTTAAAGTACATAATAAATACCTTCTATATCTGATTTATTAAAGTTTATTAATATCTGCTTCGGTGATAAGGTGGAATCCTGCATTTTCAAGTGCAGATTCTGCATCACCATTATTTTCAACTCTTAAAACAACATAAGCGTGTTTTTCTGTACGAGCCATAAAAGCATAGAGATATTCTACATTTATATCTGCTTTATCGAGCACATCCAAAGCCGCTGTGAGTTTGCCCGGTGCATCACCAATTTTAACACCTACTACGTCAACTGCTTTGATAAGATATCCCTGTTCTTCAAGGACTTTTTTTGCAGTAGCATCTTCATTTACAATAAGACGCAAAATACCGAAATCTTCTGTTTCTGCAATAGAAAGTGCTCTTATATTTACATTATTCTTTGCAAGAATGTCTGTTATTGAAACGATTGCACCTTTTCTGTTCGGAACAAAAACTGTTAACTGTTTAATAGCCATTTTTACATATCCCCTTTCTTAAACCAACTTACGTTTATCAATTACTCGTACTGCTTTTCCTTCACTTCTTGCGATTGTTTTCGGTGCAACAAGGTGAACTGTCGGATTAATTCCCAGCATTATTTTCATTGCATTTGCAAGAGATTTTTCCATTGCCAGTACATCACTTACTTTATCTGTAAACTGTTCAGGCGCCATTTCAACATTTACTTCAAATGTATCTGTGTTATTGGCTCTATCAACAACAAGCTGATAGTTTGGCTGATAGCCTTCATTTAAAAGAACTGTTTCAATCTGACTTGGGAATACGTTTACGCCTCTGATGATTAACATATCGTCTGTTCTTCCCATTGGTTTTGCCATCTTTACAAGTGTTCTTCCGCAAGAACATTTTTCTCTTGAAAGTACGCAAATGTCTCTTGTTCTGTAACGAAGGAGTGGGAATGCTTCTTTATCAAGTGATGTGAACACCAACTCACCTTTTTCACCTTCAGGAAGAACTTCACCTGTATCAGGATCGATAATTTCTGCTATAAAGTGGTCTTCATTGATGTGCATACCTGTCTGTTCGCTACATTCAAATGCAACACCGGGGCCTGAAGTTTCTGTGAGTCCGTAAATATCATAAGCCTTAATTCCAAGTGTTTCTTCAATATTCTGTCTCATTTCTTCTGTCCAGGGTTCTGCACCGAAAATACCTGCTTTAAGCGGAATATCTTCAGGCTTATAACCCTGTTCTTT
>JAZRDC010000076.1:0-2013 GCA_045660065.1 Clostridia bacterium | reverse complement strand
CGATTTTTCTGATTTTGGCGGTGATTTTTACGAAAATCTCGCCCTTTGCCACGATAAACTGATGACAGAATTTTTAGAAACTGAAAAAATAAGTGATGCATCAATAAAAGATGCAATTTCAAAACGCAGGATTTTCCCTTGCTTTTTTGGTTCGGCATTAAAATCAGGTGGTTGCGACTATTTCCTTGAAAATTTTGAAAAATTTGCACCCGACACATTCTATCCCAAAGATTTTTCTGCCAAGATTTTTAAAATCTCAGAAGACGACAAGAAAAACCGCCTTACTTTTATGAAAATTACAGGCGGAAACTTAAATGTAAAGCAGATTATCCCTGAAAGCGAAAACGAGAAGGTAAACGAAATCAGAATTTATTCAGGTGAAAAATACGAATGTGTACAGTGTGCAGAGGCAGGACAAGTTGTTGCAGTAACAGGTCTTACCACCACAAAGTCAGGCGGGGGGCTTGGCGGACAAAAGGACAGCGGAAGTCTTATGTCCGAGCCTGTGTTTAATTACTCTGTTTCACTTCCCGACGGATACGACAAAACCACCGCCCTTCGTATTTTAAAAAAATTAGAAGAAGAAAATATGCTCAAATGCTCATACAACTCTGCAAACGGTGAAATTTCCGCTCGTATAATGGGTGATGTGCAACTCGAAATAATAAAACGCGTTTTATCTGAAAGATTTGATCTGGACGCGGATTTTGAGCAGGGAAGCATTGTTTATAAAGAAACAATCAAATCAAAATCAGAGGGCGTAGGACATTACGAGCCACTTCGCCACTATGCAGAAGTACATCTTTTGCTTGAGCCTTTAAAACAAGGCCAGGGAGTTGTTTTTGCATCTGACTGCAGTGAAGACCTTTTAGACAAAAACTGGCAAAGGCTGATAATGGGGCATTTGTCAGAAAAAACTCATCTTGGAGTTTTGACAGGTTCTGCAATTACCGATATAAAAATCACATTAAAATCAGGTCGCGCTCACTTAAAGCATACCGAGGGCGGTGATTTCCGTCAGGCAACTTACAGGGCGGTGCGCCACGGTCTTAAATGCGCAGAAAGTGTGCTTTTGGAGCCTTGGTACGATTTTACATTAGAAGTTCCCCAAGGCAGTGCAGGCAGAGCCATGACTGACCTTCAACAAATGGGCGCTACCTTTGGTCTGCCTGACATCAAAAACGGATTTTCGGTGATTTCAGGTTCTGCATCTGTTGAAAAAATGCAGGACTACCACAAAGATGTAATAAATTATACAAAAGGCGAGGGAAGGCTTAACTGCTCTTTCAAAGGCTATCTGCCTTGCCTTGAGCCTGAAAAAGTTATAGAAAAAATCGGCTATAATTCAGAAGCCGACCTTGAAAATCCAACAGGTTCTGTGTTCTGCGCTCACGGAGCAGGCTTTACTGTGCCCTGGGACGAAGTTACAAATTATATGCATTTGGAAAGCATTCTGACCAAAGCCACCGATAATTTTGAAGACTATACGCCGGTTAAACGAAAAGCCTTCGTTACCGCAAGTGATGATGAACTTATGAGAATTTTTGAACTCACCTATGGCAAAGTTGAACGCAAGGACTTAAATGCTATGCACACCCCGAGAAATGTTGGTGGCGGAGACGAAAAATATAAAAAGGTTGTAGTGCCTCCGCAAAAAGACCATTACTTGTTAGTTGACGGATACAACATTATTTTTGCAGACGAAACTTTAAAAAATCTTGCATCGTCAAGTTTAGAACACGCAAGAGAAGTTTTAATTGAAAGACTTTGCAACTACAAAATCACAACCGACATGGAAATTATTGCGGTTTTTGACGCATACAAGGTAAAGGGCAACCCGGGAGAAGTGGAAAAGGTAAGAGGCATTTCTGTGGTCTACACCAAAGAAGCGGAAACTGCTGATGCCTACATCGAAAAGTGTGTGCACAAGTTAGAGAAAAAACACAAAGTTTCGGTTGCCACAAGTGATGCTTTAGAGCAACTTATAATCTTCGGCACGGGAGCGCTTCGAAT
>JAZRDC010000075.1:0-20483 GCA_045660065.1 Clostridia bacterium | reverse complement strand
AAGTTGTAATTGTAGAGTAGTTCCTACTCTATCAATACCAAATTACTAATTTTTAATTAAAGACGACTTGTTCCACGTGGAACAAGTCGTTTTTCTACTCATTATTTGCTATATATTCTTCTGCTGCCTGTCTTGCCATTTCTTCCTGCTCTGCCATATATTCTTCTCGTGCGGCAAGCATATCTGCGTATGTTGTATCCATTATGAATATATCTGTATTTTTAGTAACAGGCTCAACTGCGGTGTCAAAATAATTCTCATAAAGAGGGTCTTTAAACAGATAGTTTTTAAACAAAACTTCATTTTCTGTGATGTATGAGTTTTTCTCAACCTTATAGATTTCAGAGTATTCTGCACCTGTGCCGAAGTTTTCAATAATTCTTACATCAACAGTTTCGCCTTTGTTTTTGTTTAAAATTTCCTGAGGGAACTGTCTTTTTTCATTATAAGTTACATCAACTCGTGCAACTTCAACCTTTCTGTCCTCATCTAAAACTTTTCTGTATTTACATTTTTGAATGATGAAGTCTTTATCAAGTTCATAAATAACATTTAATTTGTCTCCTGCTTTGATACCCAAATCTTCAAACTCAGGCAAAATATCGTTATTTACTATAAACTCGTAACTTGCTTCATAGCCTTTTTCGGTTTCTTCCGCCTGACTGTTTAAAATAAATACATAACTTAATGTATCTGTTCTGGCAAGAAGGCCCGATAAAATATCTTCATATTTTTCACGAAATGGAATTACAGTTCTTAAATTCCCGTCGCCATAGTCTGCTAAAACCTGATTTTCAAAATAGTAACACTTGTAGTCTACAGAATAATCCAAAATTGCGTTTAGATTATCGCCTTCTTTTTCATAATACATAATCCAGTATGAGTAGGTTTCTTCACCTAAAGGTCTTGAAGCAGTTCTTTCAGATATGTAATTATACTTTTGTAAAAGTTTTGTTCTGTTATTGTATGCGGCTATCTTCTGAAATGGAATTTCCAATGGTTTTTCTTCCACTTTTTCAGAGCAACCGGATAAAACAAAGCAAATACTTAAAATAAGCATTATTACTTTTTTCATAAAAACTCCTGTCCGCCAAATGGCTATTTTTCAATAATCTGTTTAACAAGTTCTATATGTTTTTTATATTCTTCAGGATCTATTCTTGAAGAGTTTTTCGGCCTTACTGTAAGATAAAGGGGGTCTTGATTTTGTGTGTCGATTTTTGTTTCGGAAAGGGGAACTTTTATGTATCCTTCACCTTTTATGCCAAATTCTGCCAGATTTTCATATTTTTCAATCAATTCTTCCTGAAGCAGCAACAGATACATATCCTCATCTACAATCTGAATTGTGCAAAGAGATGTTTCCAAAACTGCTGACATCTTTAAACTTGCCACCATATCCTGTTCGGCACTTTCAATACCGTCATTATGCTCGTTTGCAGCCATAATGCAGTCTGACAGCACAAGTTTTTCATTGCCGTTTCCATTAAAATCAATGTCAAAACTGTTGATGATTTTATCTTCAAGCATTATATAATGGTCGTTTGAAAAATCTGACTGTGCTGCGGCAACCAAAACATTAAGGTCTTCTTTTTCCCTGAAAAACATTACTTTTATAATACTTACAAGCATTAAAATTATAATCAGCAAAACTATTGTTGAAATCAAATAATAATCTTTAAAGTATTTAAGTCTTTTTCCTTTGGGTACACCTTCAAATCCCCACATTATTCTTCACCTTGAGTTTCGTTATTTTCTGTCTGCACAGTTGTATTTTCGTCAGTTTCTTCATCTTCATGAGCAGAAATTGCGATAGATACAACCTTTTCACCGTCAGACGCACGCATAAGCATTACGCCCTGGGTTGCTCTGCCCATTACGCTGATGCCTGAAACTGCAGTTCTTATTACAACGCCTTTTGATGTGATGAGCATAACATCTTCATCACCTGTAATTGCTTTAACACCTGCAACAAGACCTGATTTTTCAGTAATTCTGTATGTTTTAACACCTTTACCGCCACGGCTCTGTACCTTGTATTCGCCGCTTTCGGTAACTTTACCAAGTCCGTTTTCTGTTACAACCAAAAGGTTTTTGCCGTCTGCCATAACTGCAGAACCAACCACAAAGTCTTCCTCTGCCAAGTTAATTGCTCTTACACCGTGAGCAAGTCTTCCCATAGGACGAACATCAGTTTCGTTAAATCTGATAGATTTACCGTTTCTGGTTACAATAAACACTTCGTTGTTGCCATCTGTAAGGCTTACATTGATGAGTTCATCATCTTCGTTCAATGAAATCGCGTACACGCCGCCTTTTCTGTTGGTGTTATACTCTTCCAATGCAGTTTTCTTAATTAAACCGCGTTTTGTGATCATAGTTAAATAATTGTCGCCTTCAAATGATGAGATAGGAATTGCAGTTGTAACTTTTTCCCCGTCCATAAGAGGCAAGAGGTTAACAATTGCAGTACCTTTGGCGGTTCTTCCTGCTTCAGGAATCTGATAGCCTTTTAATTTATAGAGTCTTCCTAAAGTTGTAAAGAACAAAATATAGTCGTGAGTGTTGCAAACAAACAAGTTTTCAACAAAGTCTTCTTCTCTTGTTGAAAGACCTGATACACCACGGCCACCACGGCGCTGACTTCTGTAAGTGTCTGTTGTGAGACGCTTAACATAGCCAACATGAGTGAGTGTGATTACAACTTCTTCTCTTTCAATTAAATCTTCAAAGTCAACATCGTCGATTGCAGCTTCGATGCTTGTTCTACGGTCATCACCGTATTTATCGGCAATAACAGTAAGTTCTTCTTTGATTGTTTCTTTTAATTTTTCTTCGTCAGAGAGAATTGCTCTGTATTCTTCGGCTTTTGCTTTAAGTTCGTTATATTCGTCATCAATTTTTTCGCCGTTTAAGCGCTGAAGTTGGATAAGACGCATATCTAAAACGCTCTGAGCCTGAATTTCAGAGAAACCAAAACGAGCCATAAGTCTTTCTTTAGCATCGTCATATGAACTTCTGATGATTTCGATAACTTCGTCAATATTGTCAATTGCAGTTTTCAAGCCCTCTAAAATGTGCATTCTTGCCAAGGCTTTGTCCAAATCAAAGGCAGTTCTTCTTTTAACAATTTCCTGCTGGAATTTGATATAACTGTCAAGATATTCTTTTAAAGTTAAAACTTTTGGCTTACCATCTTCAATTGCAAGCATATTGATTGAGAAACTATCCTGCAATCTTGTGTATTTATATAAATGATTTAAAACAACCTGCGGATTTGCATCACGCTTTAAGTCAATTACGATTTTAAGACCAACACGGTCTGATGACAAGTCTCTGATATCTGAAATGCCTTCAACACGCTTGTCCTTAACCAAATCTGCAATAGATTTAACCAAAACAGACTTGTTAACCTGATATGGAATTTCAGAAATAATGATAGAATATCTGTCATCTCTGCCTGATTCGACAATTTCGCATTTTGCACGGATAACAATTTTGCCTTTACCTGTTTCATATGCGCTTCTGATGCCGTTTCTGCCCATAATTGTAGCACGGGTCGGGAAGTCAGGACCTTTAACATGTTCCATAAGTTCGTCAACTGTGATGTCAGGATTGTCAATCTGAGCAATTGCAGCATCAATAACTTCTCTTAAATTGTGAGATGGAATGTTTGTTGCCATACCAACTGCGATACCTGAACAGCCGTTAACCAAAAGTACAGGAATTCTTGTTGGGAGTACAACAGGTTCTTTTCTCTTTTCGTCAAAGTTAGGGTTAAAGTCTACTGTATTTTTATCAATATCTGCCAAAAGTTCGTTGGCAATTTTGCTCATTCTTGCTTCTGTATAACGGTATGCAGCCGGTGGGTCCCCGTCGATTGAACCGAAGTTACCGTGGCCGTCAATTAATGGATATCTTAAAGAAAAGTCCTGAGCCATACGAACCAAAGCATCATAAACTGAAGCATCGCCGTGTGGATGGTATCTACCGATAACGTTACCTACGGTTGTAGCAGATTTAAAGAATGGCTTGTCTGCTGTTAAATGCTCTTCATACATTGAATATAAAATTCTTCTGTGAACAGGCTTTAAACCGTCTCTTACATCAGGGAGAGCACGGCTGATGATTACTGACATTGAGTAGTCAATAAAAGCCTCTTTCATTCTTTTTTCTATGTTAACATCAACGATTTTCTGATTTGCAAGATGTTCAACAAAATTTGTTTCAGTATTTTGATTTTTCATTTTTTGTTTATCCTCCTTCAAATCAAATTAAACATCGAGATTAACTGCATACTTAGCATTTTCTTCGATAAATTTACGTCTCGGTTCTACTTCTTCACCCATTAAAATTGAGAAAGTTTCGTCTGCTGAAATTGCATCTTCCATAGTAACTCTTAATAATACTCTGAACTCAGGATTCATAGTAGTTTCCCAAAGTTCTTTAGGATCCATTTCACCAAGACCTTTGTAACGGGCAATATCTACTTTTGCGTTTTCATCGCCGTTTTTAAGTTCAATTGAAATTTCGTCTCTTTCTTCGTCTGAATATGCAACTTTTGATTTTTTACCGCGTGATAATTTGTAAAGCGGTGGTTTTGCTAAATAAACATGTCCTTCTTCAATTAATTTCGGCATAAATCTGAAGAAGAATGTGAGTAACAATGTCTGAATGTGGGCACCGTCAACGTCGGCATCGGCCATAATGATAATTTTGTCATAACGGAGTTTTGAAATATCAAATTCTTCACCAATACCTGCGCCAAGGGCTGAAATTACAGGAAGTAATTTTTCGTTGCCGTAAACTTTATCGGCACGAGCCTTTTCAACATTTAACATTTTACCCCAAAGTGGTAAAATTGCCTGATAATTACTGTCTCTTCCGCCTTTTGCTGAACCGCCCGCTGAATCACCTTCGACGATATAGATTTCAGTCTTTGATGAGTCTCTTTCGTGGCAGTCAAAGAGTTTGTCCGGCATAGAGTTGCTCTCGAGTGGTGATTTTCTTCTTGTTGCTTCTCTTGCTTTTCTTGCGGCTTCTCTTGCTCTTGCTGCAGTGATTGATTTTTCAACAATCATTTTTGCAACGGCAGGATTTTCTTCCAAAAATGCACCAAACTCAGAGTTCATTACAGATGTAACAAACTCTCTCATTTCGCTGTTTCCAAGTTTTGTTTTGGTCTGACCTTCAAATTCTGCTTCTTGTAATTTAACAGAAACTACGGCAGCCAAACCTTCTCTTGTATCTTCACCTGACAACTTTTCGTCATCTTTTAATACTTTATTTTTCTTACCCCAGTCGTTTAAAAGACGGGAAAGAGTGTTTTTAAAACCAACTTCGTGAGTACCACCTTCGGCAGTGTTGATATTATTTGCAAATGTAAAGATTTTTTCTTCATAAGAATCGTTATACTGAAGTGCGATTTCAACCATTGAAGTTTCTCTTTCGCCTTTGATATAAATAACATTCTGATGAATTGGATTTTTACTTCTGTTTAAATATTCAACGAAAGATCTGATACCGCCTTCGTATAATAAAACCTTTTCTTTATGGTCTTCTTCAGCGTTTTCTCTTAAATCTTTCAAAATAATTTTAATACCGCCGTTTAAGAAAGCCTGCTCTCTTAATCTTACAAGAAGTGTATTAAAATCAAATTCTGTTTCTTCAAAAATTTCTTTATCAGGAAGGAAAGTAACTTTTGTACCCTTTTCTGTTGTAGTTCCGATAATATGAAGGTCTTCTACTTTATGACCTCTTTCAAAACTCATTTTGTAGATATTTTCGCCGTTTTTAACTTCAACAGAAAGATTTTCCGAAAGGGCGTTAACAACAGACGCACCTACACCATGGAGACCGCCTGATACTTTATATCCGCCTTCACCGCCGAACTTACCGCCTGCGTGAAGAATTGTAAATACAACTTCAACAGCAGGTAACCCCGTTTTTTCCTGAATACCAACAGGAATACCACGGCCATCGTCTGTTACGGTAATTGAGTTATCGGGATTGATTAAAACCTCAATATTTTTACAATAACCTGCCAGTGCTTCATCAATTGCGTTATCTACAATTTCATATACCAAATGATGAAGACCTCTTTTAGATGTTGAACCGATATACATACCGGGGCGTTTTCTAACCGCCTCCAAGCCCTCTAAGACTTGTATGTCGTTACTGTTGTAATGCTCAACTGCCATAAATTTACCTTCCCTTTCTTTACGATACTACTTTTCCATCGTGTATGTTAATAAGTTTTGTGTCTTTTCTTCTTCCAAAACTGCCTTTATCAGTTGCAGTTATTATTACTTGTTTGTCTTTTATTTCACTTAAAAAATATCTTCTTCTTGTTGCATCTAATTCTGATAATATATCATCAAGCAGTAAAACAGGATATTCTCCCGTAATTTCTTTCATATACTCTGCCTGAGAGAGTTTTAAAATCAAAATTACAGTTCTTTGCTGACCTTGTGATGCAAATTCTTTAACTTTGTTGCCATTTATGTAAAATGAAACATCTTCTCTGTGAATTCCGAAAGAACAAAATCTTTCATCTAATTCTTTCATTTTTAAATCAGAGAGTTTTTTATAGATGTTTTCTTTCATTTTTTTTCTGTCATCTACTTTAACGCAAGGCTCGTAGACAATTTCAAACTTGTCCAGCGACAGTGAAATTTCTCTGTGAAAATCCTGACTTATAGGCTTTAAAAATTCATAGAATTTATTTCTGTAAAAAATTATGTCTGCACCGATTTCGGCTAATTTTTCATTATAAATATCTATCATTCCCGCATAAGACAAGCCTTCTTTTAAAACCTTGTTTTTCATTTTTAAAACTTTATTATATTCGGTAAGTCTTAAAAAATAATTAGGTTTTACCTGAGAAATTGCAATATCAGTAAATCTTCTTCTTTCCCCGGGACCGTCTTTTATCAATGAAAAATCCTCAGGCGAGAACAAAACTGCGTTAAATCTTCCTATTAAATCACGATTTGTAACTGCTTTTATGTCATTTACAAAAATATCTCTGTTTTTTTCTGAAAACAAATTTATTTTTGCATTAAAATCTCTTTCCTTATTTAAAAAATCAAGTTCTAATTTTGCAAATTCTTTGCCGTGCATAATTAAATCTTTATCTTTTAAAACTCTGTGGCTTTTTGCAACCGCAAAAAAGTAAACAGCCTCAACAATATTTGTTTTCCCCTGACCGTTAAGCCCGTAAATCATATTAATTCCCGGTGCAAAATCAAGATTTAATTCTTTGTAGTTTCTGAAATTTTCAAGTTTTAAATTCAAAATCTGCATTAAAATTATCTCCGTACTGACCTTTTCTTAAACCACCTACGCTGATGGGAGAAAGATAATACATATCATTTCCTTCTTCATCAACACACAAGATTACAGATTGGGGAACTGACTGTTTATCGGCATTTTCAACTTTTTTCTTCTTTTTAAGTTCACGGAAAAATTCTTTTCCTTCGTCTGTTGAAGTAAATTCGTCAAAATCAAAAATACCAACTATGTCTTTTTTAAAAATTACTATTTCTCCGCCTATTCTGATCATTTTTTAAGTCTTATCGGAAGTATAATGTAGAAAAATCTATCACCTTCTAATGGTGTTACAACCATTGGTGAAAGTGGTGTTGAAAATTCAACAAAAACTTCTTCTGTATCGCATGAGCCGAAAACATCAAGTAAAAACTGATTTGTAAAACCAATTTCCAAATTTTCGCCGTATAATTTTTCAATTGCTGTTTCATCGTGAACTTTTCCAACCAAAGTTTCGCAGTCGATAACAATATTATCGTCATTAATATTAATTTTTACAGGGCTTTTTACTTTCTGACCGCTGATGATTGGTGAAACTCTTTCAAATGTATCTTTAAGTTGACGAACGCTACCTTTACATTTAACAGGATTTTGTGTCTGAATAAATTTCTGATAGTTAATATATTCGCCCTCTAATCTTCTTGAGGTTAATCTGCAGTTATCAAATTCAAATGAAACAAATCTTTCTGCAGGATAAATTTCAACTTCACCATTTTCGCCTAAAACTTTCAAAAGTTCGTTAAGTGTTTTAAAAGGAACAACAAAATCAGAAATTCCGATTGCTTCAATAACAGGTTCGCGTCTGATTGCAAGGCGGAAACCATCTAATGCAACAACATTTAAAATACCATCTTTAACAGAGAAAAGTTCACCTGTTAAAATAGGTTTTGTTTCAGTTTTTGCAACAGCAAAAAGAGTCTGGCGAACCATTGCTTTTAATTTTGCGGCTTCCATAACAACTTTTCTGTCAACATCTACATCAAAAGATGATGGATATTCTTCAGCGTTCAAGCCTGAAATCTGGAAAACTGACTGACCTGATGTTATAGTTGTGATATATTTTTCGTCTGATTCAAAAATAACGTAACTTCCGCCTGCACGACGAATAATATCGCCGAACATTCTTGAATTTAAAACAATTTTTCCGCTCTCTGTAATTTCTGCATCAAAAGAAGCCTCAATTGCAATTTCAAGATCATTACCTGTAATGCAAATTGTATTTCCTGATGTTTCAAGCAACAAGCCTTCCATAACAGGAAGTGTTGAATTTACGGCAACTGCTTTTTCTGCTTTTTGGATTGCCGCCAAAATATCCTCTCTTAAACATTTGAATTTCATAATTATCGCTCCTTTTAATCTGCCGGCTCCTGCCAACGAAAAACTATATCAATATTTTAATTATAGTATATAATAGTATTATATCTTGTCGAAATTGTAGAAAAGTGAAAAAATTCCCAATACAGACACATTTTTTATGTATAAAATTTTATAGATAAGTCAATAATAAAATTTTAAAGGTTTTTGTTATAAAATTTATTGAAAAAGTTTTGTTAACATATCTACAAAAAATGTTCATAACTTATCCGAAAATAATATTTTTAATGTCGTTAACTGCAGTTTTGATTTCTTCGTCTTTTTTAATATCGTCTTCAACCTTGTTTATTGCATAAAGTGTGGTTGAATGTTTTCTTTCAAAGGCTTTGCCGATTGCAGTTGATGTAATTTTCTTAACTGTTACCGAGCAAAGATACATCGCCAGTTGTCTTGCAGTTGCAATTTCTTTTTTACGGCTTTCGCCCATAAGATCATCAACTGTAATATTAAAATATTTGCAAACTGCGTGTTTTACCATATCAACGGTAACATCAACATCTGTTTCGTAAACCAGGTCTTTTAAAATAACTGCAGCAGTTTCTTCTGTGATTTCTTCAGAAACATTAATATTTTTATATGCAATTATTTTATTAAGTGCGCCTTCAAGTTCTCTGATGTTTGACTTTATATTATCTGCTATGTAAACATAAACTTCGTCTGAAAAAGCAATACCTTCGCTTTGAGCCTTGTTTTTTAAGATTGCAATTCTTGTTTCAAAATCAGGTGGGGTGATGTCTGATGTCAAGCCCCATGCAAATCTTGATTTCATTCTGTCCTCGATAGGATGAATTTCGTTTGGCGGACGGTCTGATGTTAAAACAATCTGCTTTGCATTTTCATAAAGTTCGTTAAAAGTATGGAAAAATTCTTCAACTGTTGATTCTTTACCTGCGATAAACTGAATATCGTCAACAATCAGGATATCTGCACTTCTGTATTTTTCTCTGAAAAGGTCTGTTGTTTTGTTCTGAAGTGATGTAATAAACTCATTTGTATATTTTTCAGATGAAACGTAGATAACTTTTGCATCAGGTTTTTGTTTTTTAAAAAAGTTTCCTATTGCCTGACAAAGATGAGTTTTTCCAAGTCCTGCACCGCCGTATAAAAACAGAGGATTGTATTTTCCGCCAGGTGCTTCTGCAACAGACAAAGCATATGCGTGAGCATATCTGTTTGAGTTGCCAACGATAAAGTTATCAAAAGTGTATTTCGGATTTAAAAGTGTTTCGTCTCTTTTAATTCCGATTTTTTTGTACTCGTCTGCTTCTGACTCCAATGGTCTTTCTTCGCCGTGAACCAAAACTTTTAATTTATAATATTTTTTTGTAACTTTAAAAACTGCGTCTTTAATAATTTCTGAATATCTGTCTTCAATAGAAGATTTTGCAATTGAGTTAGGTGCCCATAAAAACATAAATTCTGTGCCGAATTCTGCTTTTTCCACAGGCTCAATCCAGGTGGTGTACTGAACATCCATAATTAAACCTGAATTTTTAATTCTCTGGCAGGCTTCCTGCCAAATATTTTCGTGTATACTCATAAAAAACCACCATAAAATTTAATCAAATTTATACGAAATAATTATATCATAAAACATTAAAAATATCAAGGAAAAATTTCAAAGTTTTTACTGTAAAACAAAAAAAGCCGTCTATTTTGAAAAATAGGGGCTTTTTTGATTAGGGTAACGATAAAATTAAAATACTTTAATTTTGAGCCTGTTTAATTGGTTTTGATGAAAATGCGTCAAAATAAAGCTTTGTTCCGTCTGCAAAAACAAGTTCAAAACAAGGCTGAACTGAAATTGACTTATAATTTGTCGGACTGCTTTCTGAATAATAACCTGAATTTATCTGGATAATTTCTTCTGTTTTTTCAATATTTTTGGTTGCAGAATAGTTTAAAAGTGTGTTTATGGGATTACAAGTTTGCTCAGAACCTGATAAAGATTCAAGCGCAAAAATATTTCCTTCTATTTTATATACTCCGCCGCCTGATACAAAAACATAAGTTTTTATGTTAAAAAGTTCTTTGTCAAAAAAGAAGTGAGAAAAAGTTACTTTGTAATTTCCGTCTTCGTGAGAAATGTCTGTTGCTTTTAAAACAGAAGTGTCAATTTCGTGATTTTGTAAGAAATCAACTGCATATTTTTTAACCTTTTTTTCATTGAATTCAGAAAAATTGTGATTATCTTTAATATTCCACACAAAACTTCCGTTTGTAATGGTAAGGTCTCCGAAGTCGCCAGTGTAAGTGCTTCCTTTTGCTTTAAAAGACCCTAAAAGTTTTGATGCAAAAACTTTTTCGTCTTTTGTAACTGCCTCTAAATTAAGATAATTTATTTTTTCACCTGATTTTAAATTAATTTTTTCATTTAAAATAATATTTCTGCTTTTTAAAACCTGCTTTGTGGTTTCAACAGTTTTTTTGTCAGGTGTTGTGATGTCGTTTGAGGTGGCGAAAATATAACCAACCAAAAATAAGTTGATTATTATAAACAAAAATATTAAAATTGTTTTTGCTCTGCCGAAATTCATATTTTCACTCCTTTAATTAAGTTTACAATATTAAACAAAAAAAATCAACAAAAAACCTTAAAAAATGTTTACACAAATAAAATTATGTGATAACATAAAGTAAACGAGGTGATTGACATTAATCTAAAGGCTATTGTTTTTGATGAAAATGATATTAAAAAGTGTTTAGCACGAATTTCTCATCAGATAATCGAAAGAAATGAAAATATAGAAGAAATTTGTCTGTTTGGCGTTAAAACAAGGGGCGAATATATAGCAAAAAGGCTTTGTGAGAATATAAAAAATTTCACAGGATGCGATATTAAATGGGAAACTTTAGATATTTCCCACTATCGTGATGATTTAACGGAAATTATTATCAATCCCGAAGTGATAAGCGCAGATATCGAGGGCAAAACCGTAATTGTTGCAGATGATGTTTTGTTTACAGGCAGAACCGCCCGTGCTGCAATGGAGGCAATTATCAAAAAGGGCAGACCTGCATCTATACAACTTGCAGTTTTGGTTGACCGCGGACACAGAGAACTTCCAATCCGTGCCGATTATGTTGGAAAAAATGTTCCTACATCAAAAAGTGAAGTAATAAAAGTAAATCTTTTAGAAAACGACGGTAAGGACAACATTGAAATTTATGAAAAATAAAAAATCAGGACTCTGTCCTGATTTTTTCATATTTTTTTCTTTTTGTGAAATGATAAAATAAAAAAAGGAAAAGATATATGAAGGCAAAAACTGTGGATTATTCAAGAACATCTCATGTGCAGATTTTAACCCAAGAGTCAATTAATGGATACAATCGTCTGTTCGGCGGAAGACTTATGGAGTGGATTGATATTGTAGCAGCAGTTGTAGCGCGCCGTCATTCAGGAAAAAATGTTACTACTGCACTTATTGATACTTTGGAGTTTAAAGGTGCGGCGCACCCAAACGATACTGTGGTTTTAGAAGGGTACATTACCTTTACGGGCAGAACATCAATGGAAGTTTGCGTAAAAACTTATGTAGAAGAACTGTGCGGTGCGCAAAATCTTATAAATACTGCTTATTTAGTAATGGTTGCGTTAGACGAAAATGAAAAACCAACTCCCGTTCCGCCACTTAAATTAATTTCTGATGAAGAAGAATACGAATACTTTATGGCAGAAAAAAGGTATAAAAGAAGAAAACTCGGATAAATTCCGAGTTTTTTAAATATTAATTATTCATTATCACATTCAAAATCTCTTCTGGATCTGATACAATATAGTCTGCTCCTGCATCGGTGAGTTCTTTTTCATCACGAAAGCCCCACAAAACGCCGATTGATTTCACAGAAGCATTTTTTGCAGTAAAAATATCAACATTTGTGTCTCCCACAAACAAAACTTCTTCTTTTGAAACGCCAAGGGAATTCATCACATTAAATAGTGAGTCGGGAGCAGGTTTTTTCGGAACATTTTCAAATGAACCGATACTGATTTGTACCAAATCACCAAAAAGTTCTTCACTTATTTTTTTAACCGCCTCGTCCTGCTTGTTTGAAAGAATTGCTGTTTTAATTCCTTGTTTCTTCAATTCTTCAAGCATTTTTAAAATGCCGTCGTAAGGCTTTGACAGATAAAGATAATTATTGTTGTATTCTTCAAGGTAAGAGTTTAAAATTTCATCAGTTTTGCTTAAATCTCCCCCTGAAAAATTAATTAATCTTTCAAAAAGTTTTTTAGGACCATCTCCTACAAAAGTGAAAAACTTTTCAACCGGAACTTCTGATAGTCCGAACCTTTTCAAAGCCTGATTTGCAAAATATGCAATTGAATTTATTGTGTCAACGGTTGTGCCGTCCATATCAAAAATAACTACTTTTATCATTTTTGCTCTCCTGTAATTCTTGAAATAATGTTTTTTGATGCGATGGTTTCAAAGTTGTCGCAAAGTGGTTTTAATGAAATTTCGCCATATTTTTTTGTAAGTGCTTTTTTTATAATATAGTCGCAAAGTGCGGGATTTTTAGGCAAGACGGGGCCGTGAAGATTGGTTGCAACAACATTTTTGTAAAGTGCTCCTTCAAATCCCATAGAGTTGTTTCCAAAACCTTCCAAAACATTGCCAAGTGGGGTTAAATCGCCGATATCTGTAATGTATGCGTGATTTTCAAATCCTGAAACCAGGACTTTTTCCCCGTCAAATTCACATTCTAATAAAACATTTCCTGATGCTCTTTTTTTGGCAGACTTATATTTTACATCAATAATGCCCAAATCCCCAAGCATCTGAAATCCGCCACAGGTTGCAATAATACAGCCACCGTTTTCTGCGTAATCTTTAAGTTGGTCTTTTATTTTTCCTAATTTATCAAGAACCTGATTTTGCTCTGCATCACTTCCGCCCCCAAGATACAAAATGTCTGTATTTTCAAGGTCCGGGAGATTATCACCTTTAATTTGGGTGATTTTTGCACCAATTTTACGCCAGATACATCTTTTTTCAAGGGCCATAATGTTGCCCTTGTCCCCGAAAAGATTTAAAAGATCAGGGTACAGGTGAGTAATTTTAATTTCCATTTTCTTCACCCTCCAGTTCCTTTAAAGTAGCCTGAGTAGAGAAAAGCGCAGTGTAATTTACAAGCACATAAATACTTTTCCCGCTGCCCATTTTTATAAGTTCGGCAAGTCTTTCTTTTATGTCGGGCGAAAGAGTAAGCTGACTTTCTTCAATTCCTGCGTACTTAAATCTTAAGCCCACATCTGCATAACGAAGTCCCGAAAAAGACAGACTTTTTGTACTATCAACAAGTAAATCTTCAAAATCAACATCCCAAAGCCAGGAAATGTCTTTACCGTCGCCGATACCGTCGTTCACTGCGATAATAACATCTTTTTCAGATGGGTCTTCCACGGTAGTTTCAACCGACTGATTAAATCCTGCAGGATTTTTTGCCAAAAGAAGATAAACATCTTTGCCAGACAGGGTGAACTTTTCAAGTCTGCCCGCCTGTGGTTTGTAATTTTTGGTAATTTCATCAAGGCTTTCAAATGAAACCCCTGAACTTACCGCTACAGCGCCAACTGCTAAAATATTGTAAATGTTGTATTTTCCACGACCATTTAAAGTGAGTTTTCCCACATTTTCAATTTCAAAAGAAAGATTTGGGAAAAGAGTTACATTTTTTGCACTTATATTAAGTTCAGGGCGGGAAAATCCGCAAGAACAAGAGTAATCCCCAAGTTGTGAAAAGTGGTAAAACTTGTATTCAAGAGCTTTTTTGCAAAATGGACAAAGTTTTCCTTCGTTAGACTCTTTTGATTTTTCAAATTCTTTATTTTTTATTCCGAAGAATATTTTTTCGTTACTAAAATCCCTTGCCATAGCGGTGGTTACCGGGTCATCGCCATTTAAAATAAGGGTTGCATCTGGTGCAAGTTTAATTGCACGCTTTAAGAAATTTACTGTAGTGTCTGCTTCACCGTAGCGGTCAAGTTGGTCGCGGAAAAGATTTGTAACCACGATTTTGTGGGGAGTTATCATTTTAAAAATGTACTCTGCCCAGCCCTCGTCCATTTCCAGACAGGCGTAGTCTACATTTATTTTGCCGAAAAGATTGCATTTTTCCATAAATGCAACAACTGCCCCCTCGTCCATATTGGCGCCAAGACGGTTGCAGGCAACAGAATACCCTTCTTTTTCAAGAGCATCTGCCAGTAAATTGTTGGTTGTGGTTTTTCCGTTGGTACCCATAACCGCAATAATTTCTTTTTTAACTTTTTTCTGGAAGCACCTTAAAATATCGGGATAAAGGCGAAATGCCAGTTTACCCGGTGCAGAAGTTGCTTTTTTACCTAAAAGTTTTAAAGCAAAAATAAAAATCTTGCAAATAAAAACAGTAAAAATATATTTCATAAAAAAATTTCCTTTATATAATAGTATAAATTATTTTTTTGTTGTCAATAATAAAAACGACCTCACAAAACACATACCCCCTTTAAAAGCAGTATGCTTTTGCAAGCGCCATATGGCGCTTGTTTTTTGTTAAATGTCTTTTTCTGCGTCTTCTACTGATTTTTTATCCCAGTCGCCACGCTGAATGTGCATCATTTCGTGCATATAAGTAATTTTTTGCTGTTCTGCAGATAATTTTTCATTTAAATATATGTTGTAATTTCCGTCGTCATCAATGGCGGTATAGCCTTTAATGCGTGATGGTAATTTTATCAGACGTGTGAATATCTCTCCCATTGTATATTAGTTCTCCTCTCAAAGTGGCTGATTAAAATTGCCTATATTGCAACTGTTTTGCTCCTTTATGTGCACAAAGCACACCACAGTCGCAAATCAGCACAATCTAAACAATTTTCTTTCAGCCTATTTCATATAGTAATTTTATAAGGTTAATTAAAAATCGTAATTTGTGGATTTCATTGCTTTGTGTATTGCTATCATTTGCTTGATTTCGTCAGGTGTTGCGTTTTTGGCAATATCAAAAAGCACACGAAATTCAGGGCTTGATTTAAGCATTTCTTTCATTTCGCCCATATCATCACCCATATTATATTCTTCTACCCCATATAAATAGTCAGTTGAAACTCCGAAAAATTTTGCCATTTTTGTGATAGCATCGGGAGTTGGCATTGCTGCGCCCGATTCGTACTTGCAAACCGACGAAACGTGAACGCCCAAAAAATCCGCTAAATCTTTCTGGGTTAATTTGTTTTGTTTTCTTAAATCTTTAATATTTTCTGACAAAAGAGCCATAAATATCAACCATTCCTTTCTTTTTGGAAAAGTGATAAACTTCCGCTCTTATATTATATGAACTTTATTCAATTTTGTCAACGATTTTTTTGAATTATTTTCAACTTTTCTATTGACATTTGAATTAAATTCAATTATAATAGTGCTCGTAAAAGAGATTTGAATTAAATTCAAGTCAGGAGAAATATGATTAAATGTAACACCTGCAAAAATATATCGCAGGAAGCACTTGTAATCAAAGAAGTCCATTATGAGTGCGATGAGTGGCCACAAGAGCAGATCCCCGTATGCCCTGTGTGCCGCGATACAGATATAGAAAAGTTTGAAGGGATGGATTGGTAATGATTAAAACCTGCGGAATGTGCGGAAAAATATTTGAAGGAAGACAGCAGAAATATTGCTCTTTTCAATGCAGTTGGAAAGCAAAACAGGAAAAAAGCCAGAGAAAAACAAAATCGATAAGAAAAGCCACTCTTTGCTGGGATTGCAAAAACGCTTGTGGCGGATGTTCCTGGTCAAGAAGTTTTGTTCCTGTTGAGGGATGGGATGCAAAAGAAACCTCGCTTAAAAGCGCAGAAGGAAATATAAAAAGTTATTTTGTTACTACCTGTCCTGAATTTATCAACGGATAAGGAGTGCAAAAAATTACAAATGGAAGCAAGAGAAATTTTGAATATGCCTGCCATAATCAATATGGAGATAGTGAGTGCACAAATTGAACTGGAGCATTACAAAAGACTTGCTCAAAAAATGGAAAAATGTTTTGTGGAAAACGAAGAAACCGAAAAACAAAGACAAAACTTAAATGATATTATACATAACTGTAAAAAAACCATTACGGAAAAATTTATAAGCCGTATCGGAGCAGAACAGAAAATTTGTACACTTTTAAATGAAATTCACGACGAAAGGGTGAAAACCGCATTAAAATACAGGTACATATGCCTGATGAACTTTGATGAAATCGCAGAAAAAATGTCCTATTGCACAAGGCAGGTAAGGCGTTTCCTTGAGAAAGGGATAGAACAACTTCAAGCGCTCGACGCGCTCAATGAGCAATAATACTTTGAAGCAAAAGAAAAAACATAAAATCATAAAAAGTCAGGACATGTGCCGCGTCAGAGTTCGTGCTTTTATTTCGTTTCCGCTATTCGCAGAAACTCATTTTTTGCACGACTCTTCCTTTGCAAAATTGAAAAGTACTTTTCAATTTTGAGAGGAGAAACCGCGTAAAAATAAAGGCAATGGATTAATCCATTGCCTTTAACTATATAGCGTGTTTCGACGAGCGCGAGCGAACAAATTTGCAAATCCAATGTGAAATGGTAATTTCACATTGAGCTGCGTTAGCAGCAAAACATTCCGTCTACTACAAGGTTCTGTCCTGAGATAAAGTCTGATTCGTCTTTGGCGAAGAATAAAACTGCGTTTGATACGTCTTTTGGAGTTCCGAGTCTGCCAACAGGTGTCTGGTCTTTTAAATCGTCTAATTCTTCTTTTGTGTACTGGTTAAGCATTTGGGTTTTGATTACTCCCGGGGACACTGCATTTACGGTGATTTTACTTGGTGCAAGTTCTTTTGCCAAGGCTTTTGTAAAGCCGATTAAACCTGCTTTGGAAGCAGAATACAAAACCTCGCAAGATGCACCAACCACGCCCCAGACAGAACTGATATTTATAATTCTTCCTCCGCCTTTTTTAAGCATAAAGGGGACTGCGTATTTGCATGTTAAAAATGCACTTTTTAAGTTGGTGTCGGTTATTTTATTATAATCATCTTCAGAAAAATCCTGAAAAACTCCTGTTTTGCAAACTCCTGCGCAGTTAACCAAAATGTCAACTCCGCCTGCCAATTCAAAAAGAGATTTTACATCATTTTCATTTGTAACATCGCATTTTATTGGGGTAATTCCCTGTTCTTCAAAAGGTGAATTACAATATGTTCCGAAAACCTTGTACCCTTTTTGGGAAAAATCAATGGCAATTTGTCTGCCGATTTCCCCTGATGCGCCTGTAATTACTGCAATTTTCATTCTTTTATTCCTTTTCTTAAAATGTAACCGTTATTTATATTTGAAATATTTATTTCTTTAACGCCTTTTTCAAATTCCCCGTCTAAAGTCCAGTCAAAACTGCCGTCTGTGGTGATTTTTATATCTTTTGCTTTGATAAATGTGAAAATGGGATCTGAAAAATCGCTGAAAGTAAGCCCTGATAAAACTGCGCTCAGTTCAAGAGCAGTTTTGTGATTTTTTATAAGAAGAACTTCAAAAAGTCCGTCAGACATACTGACTAATTCTTCTTTTAACTTTATCATACCGCCGATTGATGTGGAATTTCCAATTGCGCCGAATGCGTAATCGTCTTCGTACACTTTCCCGTCAGCCTCAAGTTTAATGTGGCAAGGGGTGATTGATCCGATGTCTTTTAAGCCCTCCAAAACATAGGCAAAATGGCCAAGTGCGTTTTTGGTGGCTTGTGGAGTTTTGTATGAAACTGATGTAAATGCACCAAAAGATGCAACATAATTGAAATATCTGTCGTTGAATTTTCCGATATCAATAAAGGTATCGGTGCCGTGCACAATATCAGAAATTGCCTGTTTGGGATTGGTTGAAATTCCGCAACTTACCGCAAAATCGTTGGTGCTTCCTGTTGGGATATAGCCGATTGGCACTTGCTTTTGCGATTTCATAACACCTTCGGTAACTTCGTTTAAAGTGCCGTCGCCGCCGATTGCAATCAAAAGGTCGCACTTTTTGGAATATTTTTCCGCAAGTTCTGAAGCGTGGCCCTTGTATAAAGTAACTTCGGTGATAACCTGATACTTTTCTTCGCAAAGTGCGAAAGCCACATCAAAAAGCATTGATTTTGAACGGGTTTTTCCTGATTTTGGGTTGATAATAACAACAGCTTTTTTCATAAAAATTTCCTTTCATACTATTTCAATATAATTTTACTACTATATTTTTCATTCGTCAATAAAATTTAGTCGATTTTGGTTGAAATTTTTTTTAAAAAATGTTATACTCTATTTATTACGAAATTGGGGGTAAAAACTTATGAAAATTGCAATCGGAAGCGATCACGCAGGTTTGGAACTTAAAAATCATATTAAAGGATATTTGGAAGCAAAGGGTTTTGAAATCACAGATTGCGGAACCTATACATCAGATAGTTGCAACTATCCTGAATTCGGCGAAAAAGTTGCTATGGCTGTTAAATCAGGTGAAGTAGAAAAAGGTGTTTTGGTTTGCGGAACAGGTGTTGGTATTTCAATCGCAGCAAACAAAGTTAAAGGCATAAGAGCGGTTGTTTGCTCTGAACCCTATAGCGCTGAAATGGCAGTAAGACACAACAACGCAAACATCGTATCATTCGGCGCAAGAGTTATCGGTCAGGCAACTGCAGAAAGCATCGTTGATGCATTCTTTGGCGCAGAGTACGAAGGCGAAAGACACGCAAAACGTGTTGATATGATTTCAGAAATTGAAGAAAGAAATTAAATAAATAATTAAAAAAGGAACTGTAAATTTTACAGTTCCTTTTTTAATTTGTAGGAAATTACAACTTTTAAGTTGTAATGACGAAAAATCATAAAAGTCTACTTCTTTTTTGTGAGCGAAGCGAACATTTAGTTGGCGAAGCCGACTTTTTTATAACTCCACTCTTAACTCTTCACACTTAGGGGAGCAACTGCTCTTTGTAAAATTCCGTTGACTTTGGAAATTACCATTCCGTAGTTGGTCATAGGTGTGTTTTGGTCGTCTGCCTGTGCCATTCTTGATTTCATTTCCTTTTCATTTAACATACATCCGCCGCAATGGACAATTAAGTCAAAATTGTTCAAATTTTCAGGGAATTCTCCCCCCTGGGTAAATGAAAATTTAATTTCTTTTTGGGTGTAATTTTTAATCCAGGCAGGAAGTTTTACCGTGCCGATGTCCCCGCATTGGCGGTGATGGGTACAGCCTTCCGAAATCAAAACCTTTGAGCCGTCTTTTAAATTATCAAGGGTTGATGCACCCTCTAAAAGAGCACCAAGTTCACCTTTGTATCTTGCAAAAAGGATTGAAAATGAAGTAAGGGGAACAGAGTCGGGTACAATTTTCATAACTTTTCCGAAACTTTGTGAGTCTGTGATTACAAGGTCAGGGGGATTTTTAAGTTTTGAGAGCGTTTCTGCCAAATCTGTATCCTGACAGCAGATTGCACAGGCATTTTCGTCCAAAATTTCCCTTAATGTCATTTGCTGTGGTAGAATTATTCTTCCCTTTGGAGCAGATGCGTCAATTGGCATTACAAGTACAATTGTATCACCTTTTTTCACCAAGCCCTCTAAAATTTTTTTGTCCTGTTTTTGGGGTTTTAAATTCCCTAACATTTCTTTTAATTTTTCAATATTTTGTCCGCTTTCGGAACTTACATAAATCTCATTTTCTGTGCTTTCAGGAACGTTTTCAAGCAAATCGCATTTTGTGTATGCAATTATAAATGGAATATTTTTGCTTTTGA
>JAZRDC010000074.1:0-17394 GCA_045660065.1 Clostridia bacterium | reverse complement strand
GATTTCTTCTACTGTATCATTAAATGTAGGAATAACCGGAACTCTTATTATTAATTTGTTCGCTTTTTCTGCGATTTTTTTCGCATTTTCCAAAATTCTCTCATTTGGCTGACTTGTGAACAGTCTGTGCTTTTCGCTGTTCATATGTTTAATGTCCATAAGATAGTAATCAAGATGCGGCAAAAGCCTTTCGATTACTTCAAATTTAGCAAAGCCTGTTGATTCAATGGCAGTTGAAATGCCATTGTATTTTGCAGTCTCCAAAAGTGCTACTGCAAAATCAGGCTGAAGAAGACATTCGCCACCTGACAAAGTAAGTCCGCCACCTGAACGACTGAAGTATCGGTAGTCTTTTAAAACTTCCTCCATAACTTCCGCAACCGTAACATCACGACCAACTGTTTTCACTTTGCCATCCATATTCATCTGCTGAATATCAAACTCCTGCGATTCAGGATTGCAGCACCATTTGCATCTTAAAGCACATCCTTTTAAAAACACAATTGTTCTGATGCCCGGCCCGTCGTGAACAGAGAATTTCTGAATATCGAAAATTCGTCCTTTTACCTTGTAAAATTCTTTATTCATTAAAATCCACCTTGTTCGGTTCTGTTGATAATATCATCCTGAAGTGATTTTGAAAGTGTTGTAAAGAGTGCTGAGTATCCCGCAACACGAACAACTAAACTCTTATATTTTTCAGGATTTTTCTGTGCATCTTTAAGTGTTTCACGGCTTACAACGTTAAACTGCATATGGCTTCCTTTCTGATCGAAGTAGCCTCTGATAAGTGAAACAAAACTTTCTAAGCCCGCTCTGCCTTTAAGCGCTGACGGATGGAACTTCATATTAAAGAGTGTTCCGTTTGATGCAATAAAGTGGTCAAGTCTTGAAACAGAGTTTGCCGCCGCAGTAGGACCGTTTACATCTCTGCCTGCGCAAAGTGATACACCATCTGCAACAGGAGTAAATGCGAGTCTGCCGTCAGGTGTTGCACCTGTCTGCGCACCAAGAGGAACGTTTGCAGATACAGGATAAAGACCTGCCTGGTATTTTCCGCCTCTTGGATTTTCAAATTTTTCCAAAGGTCTTGTGTAAGTGTAGGCAACCTCTCTTGCCAAAGCATCAATTTCTTCGTTGTCGTTACCGAACTTCGGAAGAGCATCTATCATTTCCAAAAGTTTGTCATATTTTGCTTTCTTTTCAGCATCTACGCCGCTTGATGCAACTTTTTTGAAGATTTCTGCAATTTCATCATTTGAAACTTCTTTACCTGCTGACACAAGTTGACGAACAATTTCTGTTGTAATTGTTGTTGCCTGTTTTTCATCAACGCTTCTGCCGTAGTTATCGGCAAGGGCTTCTTTAAATTCAGCAAGTGTGATTTTCTTATCTTCAAACACAAGTTTTTTGATAACATAGAAAGCATCTGCCATATTTGCAATACCAAATCCTTGCGGACCTGTGAAGTTGTAAATCGCTCCGCCTTCCTGCATTGACTTTCCTCTGCCAATACAATCAGACACCATACATGACTGGAATGGCAACGGACAACGGATCATATGAGCCATATCAATAGCATTGTCTGCGTTAACCATAAGTTTAATCATATATTCCATATGTGCTTTGTATGCGTTAAAGAATTCTTCAAAGGTTTTGAAGTTTTCAACATTGCCTGTTTCAACAGAAATTCTTTCACCATTATCCATACCGTTTGAGAACACAAGTTCAACAATTCTGCACATATTGAAGAATGCTGCATCGTGCCAACCGTCTGTTTTTCCCGGACACTGCGGTTCAACGCAACCGATGATGTTGTAATCTCTTGCATCTTCCATTGTAAGACCGCGATTTATCAAAGCAGGAATAATAACTTCGTCGTTATAGTAAGCAGGAAGACCAACGCCTGTTCTTGTAAGTTCACCTGCTTTAATCATAAACTCGTGAGGAGTTCCGTTCCATACTCTTACAGAGAATGATGGCTGTGGTAAAAGCACGTGCATTGTCGCTTCGATTGACATAAATGAAAGTTCGTTTGTAGCATCTCTTCCATCTCTTGTCTGACCGCCTGCAATTAAGTTCTGGAACAAACTGTAACCTGCAAAGCCTTCTGCTGATGCTTTATCTCTTACCTTTGTAAAGTCGTTGAGTTTAACCCATACGCAGTCAATCAGTTCCTGAGCAAATTCTCTTGTGATTTTACCTGCATCAATATCTGCTTTATAATAAGGATACATATACTGGTCAAATCTTCCCGGTGAAATTGAGTGTCCGCTTGATTCTGTCTGAATTAAAAGTTGAACAAACCAGAAAGACTGACATGCTTCATAAAATGATTTTGCACCATTTTCAGGAACATTTGCACAATTTTCTGAAATTATTAAAAGTTCCTGTTTTCTTGCTGAATCTGCACAGTTTTGTGCAAGTTGATAAGCATATTCAGAATATCTTTTTGCAAAAGTAATTGCCGCTTCGCAGCTTATGATTACCGCTTCTAAAAACGCACTTCTTGATGCATAATCAGCGTCTGCAACATCACACTGAGCCAAGGCTTTTTTTGCTTCTGCCATAATGCCTTTGTAGCCGATTTCCAAAACTTTTTTATAGTCAACTGTAACATGACCTACGCCATTATAAAAATAGTTACCCGGTGTGAAAATGTTGTGTTCGATAGCCTTGAGCGCTGCAGGTGCCATATAAGAAGTTGCAAGATCGCTTGTTGTTCTGCCCCTCCAGTATTTATACACCTCTTTAAGAGTTTCCTTTGTTTCTTCTGAAATGTGGAAAGGATCTGCTGATCTTGTTTCTACTGTGTCAAATTCTTCTTCAAGCCATTCAAAAGAATATTCAGGGAATACCTGACAACCACGAGCAACCTTTGTTGCCGCACCAACGATTAATTCTTCATCACGGATTGTAAGCGGAAGATTTTCACAGATATTTTTAAATGCTTTCGCGCGTCTTAAAATTATAGGTTCTCCTTCTGTCTGCTTGTATGACTCAGTAAGAAGATACGCACGTTCTGCCTCGATTTCCGGCATTTTTACAAATAAATTGTCAATCAAACGGTCAATTCTGGGGCTTTTTGCAATTCCGTCAAATTCAAATCTTTTCACTTCGCCGCCTCCTTTATAATTAAATCAATAGTTTCTTTAATATCATCTGTGTAATATTTACAAATTTTTCTTATTTCGTGTTTTGAATTTTTAACTGCGTAACTGTTTTTTACGCTTTTTAAAAACTCAATATCATTATCACTGTCGCCAAAGGCAAAACAATCTTCTTTTTTAAGATTTAAATGTTCCATCAGCGTTTTAAGTGCCGCACCTTTGTTGGTTCCTATCTTTACAAACTCACAAAGATTGTTGTCCTTATAAACCATATCAAATGGCATATCGGATATAGTTCTGAAATTTTTATACAAAACCAGTTTAAAAACGCAATCCTTAATTTCCGAAACATCTGAAATTTCTACTGCGTGGCCGCCGTATTGTTCCTTTATCTTCCTGATAAAATAAGGATAAGGGGATTTTACATAAGCCATATATTTTCCGTGAAGCACAAATTCATCAAATCCATTGATAAAATCTCTGTCTTTTTTGGAAAAGGGACTGCCAATAAGACTTTCACCGTTTCTGACCACCAAGGCGCCATCCATAGCCATAAAATAAACATCTTTTTCAAGGCCTTCAAAAATCCTTAAAAGTTCTCCGTAAGACCTGCCTGACGCAATACAAAGATTTAACCCTGAACCTGTTACGCCTTTTAAAGACTCTTTAAGTTTGCTATTTAATTGTCTCTCGCCCTTTAAAAGCAGGGTTCCGTCTAAATCACTTGCTAATAGTTTCATTATACAATACCTCGATAATAATACAACTATATTTTACATCAAAACCCACACAAAGTCAATAGCAAAACAACAAAAATTCCAACAAAACACAGAAAAATAAAGAAAAATTTGCAAACTTTCCCAAATAGCCAAAATCACATCCTAACAAAAACACACATTTATTATGTTGTGCAATCTAAATTTACATATCTATGGTTTCTTTTTGTCTGTAAACAGTTGGTGACATACCAAATTTCCTGGAAAAAACGCGACTAAAATACAATTCATCGGTATAACCGCAATTTAATGCAATTATTTTTATTGGTTTATCGGTAAACTTCAGCATTTTACAGGCATTTTTTAGTCTGTAGTCATTTATTGCTTTAATGGGTGATGTGCCAGTCTGTTTTTTGTATAAAATTGAAAAGTAATTGTGGTTAAGTCCCAAAATCTCTGCAAGCATTGACACATTGAAATCAGGATTGCTAAAACGCTGCTCAATTTCTCGCTTGGCACAAACAATATAACTTTTTTCATTATTTTCTTCATTTATGTTTTGTGAAAGCACTGAAAAAAGCTTGTGTACCAAAGAAATGCAATATATCTTTGCAGAAATGGTATTTTTATCAAAAAAATCATACATTTCATCAAAAACGCCTTCAATATTATAGTTATTATCTAACTTAATATAGGGATTTTCAGGAGTAATGCCAAGCAAATTCAGATATTTTTCAATTATCTCCCCTTCTGCCATTATCCATTTTATTGTCCAGGGAGAATTTGCCTTGCAATGATAAACTGTATTACTGTTTGGGAAATTGACAAAAAAGCCCGTTGCCGAAATTTCGGTGATTTTATTGCCAACTTTAAGTTCTGCAACGCCCTCTTTTATATAGTAAATCAAATATTTATTCTGCTCATAAGGGCCGTAGTGATGCGAGATGCTTCTGTAACGTTTTCCGCAATAATAAAGTTTCAGTTCATTTTCAAATCCGGTAAATACTTTTTCATCAAAAGTGTTCATTTTCTCACTCCTTTTATTGTATATTAACACGAAAAAGAGAAAAAGTCCATATACTTCTATAGTTTTTCCATTCAAAACAGAGAAAAAACTATATAAAATGTAGATGAAACCAAAAAAAGGAGAATAAAAATGGATATTAAACAGCTTACCGATAAAGTAAAACAAATGGCTTATGACCTTGGCGCTGACATGGTTGGTATAGCACCTGTATCGCGTTTTGACGGACAGCCTCACATGCTTCACCCTAAAGCACATCTTCCCGAAGCAAAATCTGTTATATGCTTTGGTGTTCATCACCCTGATGCTTCTGTTGAATGGTGTGGAGAGCCAAACCCAAACTTTCCCGAGGCATTTCAGATTGGTATGATTCCAAAACTGGATACAATGTGCTACCGCATAGCAAAAATGCTTGAAAAAGAGGGCTATCCTACTATCGCTCAGCCATGCACTACATACTGGAGACACAGAAAATATAAAGATATCCCCTATGAGCATGCAGCAACCTTCAGCCACATGGCAGCATTTGTTGCCTGCGGATTAGGTGAATATGGCTATCATGGTATGGTAATGTCACCTGAATATGGTCCGAGAGAAAGAATAATCTCAATTATCACTTCAGCAGAACTTATTCCAGACCCGCTTTATAACGGTGACCCACTTTGTGACCAGTGTAAAATGTGTGCAAGAAACTGTATCGGCCAGAATTACGATATGGAAAAATTAAACGACCCTAAATTTATTGAGTTTGAAATTGAGGGCAAAAAATTCAGCTACCCAAATATCAATCGCTGGCGTTGCTTCTTTGGTGAGCAGGCTCACTTAGATACTACAAGACTTCCTGAGTTCATTGAAATGGATGAAGAAAAAATATATGAGGCAGTAAAAACTGTTCCAAGAGTTACACATAAAGGATATATGTGTAAATCCTTTAAATACTGCATGAACAAACAGAAGAGATATTGGGATAAAAGCTATTGCCCGGGTGCAAGAAGAAAGAAAGACAAAAAAGACATATCAAAGGAAGAAATGCTTAACAAAATCATAAAAATGGCAGTTAACAATGGTGCAGATCGTATGACAATAGCACCACTTTCTGATTTTGTTAACTTAAAAGGTTTCTTTGAAGATGGCTTCAGAACAGATGAATTTTTTGATAAGTTCAATACAGTTATAACATTCGGACGCCTCGTTCATGATTATGACAAAACCATTCCTTTGGAAGAAAGAAATGCTCTGCACGTTGAAAGACCTACTAATGACAGAATGACCTCCTGCCTTATTGATGTAACAAGATATTTAGATAATTTAGGTTATGAGGCAATTCAGGACTGGACTTATGTGGGTTCATCAAATCTCACTGATTACGAAGGAAAAATTACCGGTATATCAAGACAAAACGCTGTAAATGCAGGATGGACCGAAAGTAAGCAGAGAGTTTACAGTGCTTCAGTAATCTGCAATATTGACTTTGAATCAGAAACAAGAATTTTAAATGACTGGGAATGCGATAACATACTTGAGTTGGATGAAAATATGCCGATTTTTAAAGATGTTGAAATGGTTAGTGCAGGAAGCATCGAAGGAATTACATATAAAGGAATAGAAAAGATTAAAAAACTCTATCCGAACTGCAAGTCGATTATAGCTTTAGCATGTGAAATTCCTGAAAGAACTGTTGAACTTGCTTGTAAGCAGGAAGCAGAAGATGGCGGACCATATGCTTATATGCACTATGAAATCTTAAAAGAGTGCTTGTGGGCAGGCGAAGATTTGTGCAGTATGCTTAACAAACAGGGTTACTTTGCAGTAACTATGCCTGATTTAGAGCCTGATTCATATTTAACAATTGGAAAATTAGGAAGACATATGCCGGATATGCGTGCCAATGCACCTTATGCCGCAGCTGCAGGATTGGGAAGCATCGGAAAAAGCGGAATGCTTGTTCGCCCCGATTGCGGACCTCGTATGAGATATGTGTTTGTTTTAACAGATGCCGAAATAAAAGCAACAACTCCTGTAAAAGCAGATGTGTGTCCTGAAGATTGCATAGCTTGTGCTACTGCTTGTCCTATGAGTGCACTTTTAACAGATAAGTTTGAAACTGTAGAAGTAAGAGACGGTGAAAGCTATAAGGTAATGAAATGCGATGAAACACGTTGTATGTGGTCAAGATCTCTTGCAATGTGCGAAGGTGCAGGCTCAGCCCAGCTCGGTTGGAATTTACCTGATATGGAAGTTCCTGAAAAAATAACCGATGAAAAAATAAAAGAGGCACTTGCCGCAAAAGACAAAGTTCAGACAATGTGCTACGGAAACCCAAACTTTACAGACATTATAATCGAAAGATGTATTCAGCAGTGCCCATTAGGCAAAAAGAACGAATAACCAAACAGTTTATTTATTTTTTCAAAGATTAAAAAAAAAAGAAGGTGCGGTGAACGCACCTTCTTTTTGTAAATTATAAAGTCTGTACTTTAACTATATTTGTAGTTCCTGCAATACCGACAGGAAGTCCGCCTGTTAAAACAATAGTATCATCTTTTTTCAAAAGTCTTGTTGTTATTGCTTTTCTTACTCCTGTTTCAAACACATCGTCCATAGTTTCCAGCATTTCATTTTTAACCGGAACCACACCCCAGGTCATTGCCGCCTGATGATAAGATTTCTCATCAACAATAACTGCAATAATCGGGCATGAGGGACGGAACTTTGAAAGCATTCTTGCAGTGTGGCCTGATGTGGTAACAGAAACAATTGCCGCCGCCTCCAGGTCCATCGCCATTGTGCAGGCTGCGTGGCTTACTGCGTCTGTAATAGATGTATTTTTAATTTTCTGCTGTGCCTGAAATCTCTTTTTATAATGAATATTTTTCTCAGTGGTTTCAGCAATTTTAGCCATTGTCTTAACACTTTCAACAGGATATCCTCCTGCCGCAGTTTCCCCTGAGAGCATTATTGCGCTTGTACCATCGTAAATGGCATTTGCAACGTCAGACACTTCTGCTCTTGTAGGTCTTGGGTTATGCACCATGGACTCTAACATCTGTGTTGCAGTAATTACAGGTTTTCCTGCCGCATAACATTTTTTAATAAGTGATTTCTGAATAGCAGGAAGTCTTGTAAATGAAATTTCAACACCCATATCACCACGGGCAATCATTATACCGTTTGAAATTTCTAAAATTTCATCGATATTTTCAACGCCCTCGTTATTTTCAATTTTGGCAATTAATTTTATTTCCTGTCCGCCGTTGTTGTCCAGAAGTTCACGGACACATTTTGCATCATCGGCATTTCTTACAAAAGATGCCGCTACATAATCAACATCGTTTTTAATTCCGAAAAGCAAATCTTCCCTGTCTTTATCTGTCATATAAGGCATATCGAGTTTGATGCCGGGCAAATTTATACTCTTTTTATTTGAAAGTCTGCCACCGTTTAAAACTGTGCACACAACATCTTTACCTGAAAATTCTGAAACTTCAAGTTCAATCATACCATCGTCAATTAAGATTGTATCCCCTGTTTTCAAAACCTCTGCAAGATTTTTGTGAGTAACAGAAACTTTTTCACTGTCGCCCTCAATATCGGCATTTGCCAGTGTAAACTTCTGACCCGCTTCCAAAACCGCAAAACCACCCGAAAAAGTTCCTATTCTGATTTCAGGACCTTTTGTATCAAGCAAAATAGCAAGAGGACATTTTAGTTTCTCGCGCACACTTTTTATCATATTAATTCTTTTCAGTTGCTCATCGTGAGAGCCGTGGGAAAAGTTAAGTCTTGCTACATTCATTCCCGCTTCAACCATTTTTTCAATTACTTCAGGATTGTCGGCAGACGGCCCTAATGTGCAGATTATTTTTGTCTTTGTCATTGGCAAAGGCTCCTTCTAATCAATTTGTTTTACTATATTGTACCACATAACTAAAAAAAATTCAAGGGAGTGTTTTTAACACTCCCTTTTTTTAACATCTAATCTTATCATACCAATAAAAGCTGACAAAAATGTAACTCCATGAGCTATAATCATGGTATAAGCACCCACGCCTATGTCATAGATCATCCACAAAAGCCCGTTTATAAGCATAAAGACTCTGTATCCGCTTGCCTTACTTTGAGCCAGAGCAAGTGCACAGGTCAGTGCCGCAATGGTTGAAATTACATCCTGCGGTACTTTATATGTAGCAAGACTGCACCCTAAAAAAGCACACACAAATACTACAACAAGACTTTTGGGAATTTTTTTGTTTTTCAAATTATATACAAAACAAATAACCGTCTGCAAAATCGCAACACAATATATCCCACACCCTGAAAGACCGCCTATCAAAATGTAACTTATTGCACCCAACCCATTACATACCAACTGATACGCAAGTATCCCTTTAAGGCTTTTCAGTTGCATGGAAAGTATTACAGCTAGCGACACAAAAATCCCTAAAATCTGCGAAATCAAAAATTGCATATATCCTCCGGAATTTTAAGCGTTTACAATCAGTGCTACAAGTTCAACTGTTTCGTCGCCTTCGTTTTTAATAGAATGGCCTGTTCCAGGAGGTGTTATTGTAACATCACCCGCAGACACAACTTTTTCTTCACCATTATCGCTGTAAATTGCAGTTCCTTTTAATATGTAGAAAAGTTCACTTTCGTTTTCGTGAACGTGATAGCCAATTCCGCAACCTTTTTTAAGTACGATTTTGCCGAAAAGTCTGCCTTTTTCGTTAAGTTCTTCTTTGGTAACAAAGTTTGTCATTTCAACAACTCCGCCGCCACCTCTCATATTTTCACGAAGTTCAGGTGTAAATCCGTTTTTTATCATATTTTATCGTTCCTTTCATTTTTTAGTATTGTTTTTACTCACAAGATAGTATATAATATAGTTAAAGATTTTTCAAGAACTTTTTTATAAAATCGGAGATAAAATTATGAATATGAATTTTTATGCACCGGTAAATATTATTACCGGTAAAAACTGCGTTAAAGATAACGCAAAATTATTTACAGACTATGGCCAAAAATGTCTTATTGTAACAGGTAAAACCTCTGCCAAAAAATGCGGGGCTTTGGATGATGTTACATCTGCCCTCGACCTTGTTAATATTAACTGGCAGGTTTTTGACGGAATTGAACAAAACCCAACATATGAGTCTTGTTTAAAAGCATCAGAAGTTGCAAGGGAAATGGGTGCAGAATTTATAGTAGGTATCGGAGGTGGATCACCTTTAGATGCCTCAAAAGCAGTAGCGGTTTTGGCTGCAGTTAAAGACACATCGGCTTCTGCTCTTTATTCTATGGAATGGGATGCCCAGCCGCTTCCTGTTATCGCAGTCGGCACAACCGCAGGCACAGGAAGTGAAGTTACCCCTGTTGCGGTAATCACCACACCTGAGGGCACCAAAAAAAGTTTTAAATCTGTGGCATCTTTCCCCAAAATTGCATTTGGTGATGCAACTTACACAATGAGTTTGCCTGCTGATTTTACACGCTCTACTGCACTGGACGCACTTGCTCATTCAATCGAGGCATATTTTAACAAATTCACAAATGATATTTGCAGAACATATGCATTAAGAAGTATTGAAATTTTACTTCCTATGCTTGAAAAAACTGCAAAGTGTGATGAAATACCCCTTACTTTTGAAGACCGCGAAAAACTTTACTGTGCGTCAGTTTATGCAGGTCTTGCAATAAGTGTTGCAGGAACTTGTTTCCCTCACGCACTTGGTTATTTCCTTTCAGAGCAGTTTAATATCCCACATGGCAACGCCTGTGCAATATATCTGGAAGATTTTATTGACTACAACGTTTCTGTTGCACCGATTGATGCAAAAGTTTTCTTTGATGCATTAAGATGCGACAAAGAAACTATCTTAAATCTTATTAAAGCAAATCTTCCCGAAAACACACTTACCCTTTCAAGAGAAAAGATTGATGAACTTCTGCCAAGATACGAAAACAACAAAAACTTCAACAAATGCTATGGCTCTATCGGCAAAGAATTTGCAGAAAAGGTACTTACAAAGTTGTTTTTAAAATAAATTAAAGGGGATAAAAATTAATTTACATCTCCTTTTCGGGAGATAGGAAAAAATGTTCAGAACGGGAAAACTGAACAAAAGCCAAAGGCTCCCTTTGGCTTTTGGGTACCCGAAGGCGTACAAAGGTACGTCGAGAGGTGAAGTTTTTCCGTAACAAAAATGGCTCTATAAAAAGAAAAATCCTGATTTTCCAGGATTTTTCTACATTCTGTATACAATTTTAAAGTTTTATTGTGTCCTTTTAAATTGATTTCAAGCCATTTTTGTGCTCTGGGCTTTTTTTACATATTCTCAAACATATCTGCCATTCGTCTTGTAGCCTTTGCCATATCTTTTACTCCTTCAAACACATTGTCGGTGGTGTGATTTGCAAGGTATCTGTCTGCTTCCAATGTGAAATATCCGCTGTAATTAATTTCTTTTAAGGCTTTTACAATTGGTTCAAAATCCATATCCATTGAAAATGGAATCTGATGTGAATCGTGCCATTTATCATTATCGTGGATATGAAGCGCCTGAAGTCTTGGGCCTAACGCTTTAATCATTTCAACTGCAGATGTATTAAGTCCTCTCATTTCTGCGTGGCCTAAATCAAGACAAGCACAAAATCTCGGATTTGCTACTAAATCAATATGTTTGCAAAAGTCTTCAGGACCTGAACACGCCGCCGGAAACGCTTCGTCTTTTTCTTTATCCCAGTTCCACATATTTTCAGTTGCGATTTTAACACCCATATCCTTTGAAAATTCCAAAAGTTTTAAAAACATTTCGGCGTTTTCTTCTGCTGATTTTCTGTTATCAGGATGAACTACGCAAATTTCTCCACCCGCTTCTGCGGTACATTCAATGGCTCTTTTTACATATTTCATTATGCCGTCTAATCTCATAGGAAAAGGCGCGTGGGACTGATTGCAAACAATCCCGTTATCAAGACCGATTTGCTTTAACTTTCTTGCGTGTGCAAGATAATTGCTCCCCGAAATAGGGTGAGAGTTTTCAAAAACCTTCATATTCTCCCAGTCTTTGTCGCAAATATTAAACATAGAAAAATCCCAGGCATCAAAACCTGCTTTTGCTACTAATTCAATGGCTTTTTCTTCGCCTGTAATTTTAGCAGTTGTATTTATTTCTGTTGAAATTTTCATTTCCATTCTCCTTAATTTATTTCAGGTAATATTGCAAGGGTTGCATTTAAATCTGACAATTTGTTCGATTTTTTTACTGCTTTTACAATTTTCTTTTCTTCTTCAAAATTCAAAATCATAAGCATCCACAATTCTTTTAATCTTAAAAATGTGTAATGTTCTGATTTTAAAAGGCTCATATATCTTTCCTGCAAAATTTTTGTAAACTCAACCAACTCTTTGGTTTTTAGTTTGTCTCCGCCTTTGATTTCTCTGAATAGTGCAGGATTTTTAACTGCACATCTGCCAAGCATTACGCTTTTTATGTTCGGATATTTTGCAAAAATTCTATCATAGATTTCTTTGGTCCACACATCGCCGTTGTAACACAAATCGGTTTTTGTGCTGTTGTATGCCTTCTCAAAAGACTCCATATTAGGGCTTCCCTTGTAATATTCTTCTCTTATTCTCGGGTGAACAATAAGTTCTGAAATTGGATACTTATTGTAAACTGACATAATTTTATCAAACTCGTCGTGAGAATCAAACCCTGTTCTTGTTTTAACGGAAATTTTAATATCGGAATTTGAAAAAGCCTCATCTAAAAATCTGTCTAAGGCCTCCAAATCTCGAAGAGCACCCGAACCTCTTGACTTTTTCACAACAGTCCCCGATGGGCAACCGAAGTTTAAATTTATCTCATCATAACCAAGATATTTAAGTTTTTCTGTGAATTCCCCAAAGACTTTTCCGTCATTTGCCAACACCTGCGGAACAACTTTTGTTTTGTTGTTTTCGGGAAGCAAATCACGCAAAGTCTTTAATGTAATCCTCTCGTTTTCGGTTGGCACGATAAAGGGTGCAAAATATTTATCCGCACCGCCAAAGCACTCCAGATGTGCATTTCTGTATGTATAAGAAGTTATCCCCTCCATAGGGGCAAAATATAAATTCATAACCTGCTCCGTTTCTTAATGGTGATGGTGATGATGGTGATGATGCCCTCCACATTCGCTATGCGGTGCGTGGCAATGCTGCAAATGACAATGTTCGTCTGATTTTTCAAGTTCCAATGTTGCATGAACAATATGAAACTCCTTTAGTTCTTCTCTCACCTTTTCTTTAACTCTGCTGCCCTCTTTATCTGTAACAATGTGCATTGTTGCATAATTGTTGTAACCGTCTATGCTCCATATATGAATATGATGAACACCCAAAACTCCTTCTGTTTCCAAAAGATGCTCTTTTAATTCATCAAGGTTAATGTCTTTGGGAATTCTCTCAAGGAAAATATTTTCAATATCTTTAAAGTTTTTCAGGGCGTTTATTAAAATAAACACCGAAACGCAAATTGATAAAATCGGGTCAATAATTGCAAAATCGGTAAAGCGCATAACAATTGCACCCACCAAAACCACAATCCAGCCAAGAACATCTTCAAGCATATGAAGATTTACCGCCTTCTGGTTTAAAGAGTCGCCTTCTTTGGTAAACATTGCGGCAATAAAGTTTACCACCGCACCAATAAGGGCAAAAACAATCATACCGCTATAATTGATTGGCACAGGATTGAAAACTCTAACTATAGCATTATAAATAACCGCAACCGAGCCAATAAGCAAAATAACGGTTGTGATTAAACTGCCAAGAACTGAAAATCTTTTGTATCCGTATGTATAAATTTCGTCAGGTTCTTTTTTGCTTTTGTGTTCTAAAAAATATGAGCAACCAATACTTATTGCATCGCCGATATCGTGCACCGCATCAGACACAATCGCAACGCTTCCTGTAATTGTTCCGCCAACAAATTCAAAAATTGAAAATATAAGATTTAACAAAAATGCAATTAAAATATTTTTTTCTGTTTTCATTTAGTGCCTCCTGTAAATTTATTTATTTAAGTATATCAAAAAAATACAAAAAATTCAACAAAAAAGACTTCCCTCAGGAAGTCTTTTTTCTCTTAACTATATTTTCTTGAGATTTCACAATACAATCAGGCGGAAAAACGCCCCTTAACGCATTAAGAGGGTAAACTGATGTATTTTTACCGATTATTGTCCCCGGATTTAAAACGCATCCCGAGCCTACATCTGCTCCATCTGCAAGGAAAGCACCCACTTTGCGAAGCCCAGTTTCATACACTGCAGTTGAACGGATTACTACCGCTTTTCCGTCTGCTTTCAGATTTGAACAAATTGTCCCCGCTCCCATATGAGCAAAATTACCAAGTATTGAATCTCCTACATAATTGTAATGGGGCACCTGAACATTTTCCATTAAAATGCAGTTTTTAAGTTCGGAAGAATTCCCTATAACGCAATTTGAACCTGTAATTACCGCTCCCCTGATAAACGCACCCGGTCTCACTTCAGTATTGTTTCCTATTATTGCAGGCCCCTCAATTGTAGCGTTTGGATAAATTTTCACATTTTCACCTACGAAAACCCCATCTGAAATTTCTGAAAAACTACAAAGTCCATCTTTTATAAGGTCAAGAATGTACTGCTTTATGTTGGGCAGAAATTCCCACGGGTACTCGTATTTATCAAACAATTTTTCAAGGTAGACGGTTTTGCAATCAAACAACTCTTTAGTTTTTACCTGTCTATTCAATACCATGTCCTCCCTTTAATATGGCATCTGCAATAATTTGTGCAAACTCCAGGCACTTTTCCTTTGACTCACACTCAATCATAATTCTTATAACAGGTTCAGTACCGCTTTGACGAAGTAAAACTCTGCCATTTCCCCCAATTAACTTTTCCACTTTTTCAAGGCTGTCCAAAACTCCTTTATCTTCAAACACTTTAGGTTTATCCTTAACTTTTATGTTGTAAGTATATTGTGGATAGAGTTTTACAGGTGCTACAAGTTCTGCCAAAGGTACTTTTGAGTCGCAAATTTCCTCAGTTATCATAATAGCAGTTAAAATTCCGTCCCCGGTGGTGGCATATTTTTTTATTATAATATGCCCTGATTGCTCGCCCCCAAGGTCGTAGCCTTTATTTTGCATACATTCATAAACAAACCTGTCGCCCACATCTGTCTGCTCACATTTAATACCCAAAGTTTCAAGACTATTCAAAAATCCGCTGTTTGACATAACAGTTGCCACAATTGTATCGTGATTTAAAACTCCTCTCGATTTAAGGCGCTTGCCTAAAATATACAGCATTTTGTCGCCGTCAACCACTTCTCCGTTGCTGTCTACCGCTATGCATCTGTCTGCATCACCGTCAAAAGCAAACCCCACATCAAGATGCTTTTCTTTTACAAGTCGGCAAAGATTTTCAATATGAGTTGAACCGCAGTTTTCGTTGACATTTAATCCGTCAGGCTCTGCTCCGATTACCGTAGTCTGCGCCCCCAATGCCGCAAACACGGATTTTGCAATCATCCATGACGCACCGTTGGCGCAATCAAGTCCGATTTTTAAGTTTTTGTAAGAATGTGAAGCAAGAGAAATAAGATAGCCTAAATACCTGTTTCTACCCGATGAATAATCAATTATGCACCCAAGTTTTTCTTTTGTTGCAAGAGGTAAATCATCTTCCAAAATTCCCAATTCACTTAAATTACCGTCAATATAACTTTCAATAAGCGATGTTGTTTTATCATCAAGTTTCTCACCATATTTGTTTATCACTTTTATTCCGTTGTCATAAAAAGGATTGTGAGATGCAGTAATCATAATGCCGCAATCAAATTCTTCCTGCCTTGTAACATAAGAAACGCTCGGCGTTGTGGTAACATGAAGCATATACGCATCAGCCCCCGATGCAGTTATACCCGCAACTATGGAATATTCAAGCATATAACTTGATCGTCTTGTGTCTTTGCCTATTACAATTTTTGCTCTGTGATTTGTTCCATTCCCTGAAATTTCATTTGAATAATACCAACCTAAAAATCTTCCCACCTTGTATGCCTGCATACTTGTCAGATTAACATTTGCTTCGCCTCTGAAACCATCTGTGCCGAAATATTTATTTTTCTTGGATTTGGTTTCAGGAAGAGCGTTTTTTTCAGAAAGCAGTTGATCTGTCGATATTTTAAAAAGTCGGCATAACTGCACAACTTTATCCAACTGCGGCAGCGCCTGATCCATTTCCCACTTTGAAACCGATTGCCTTGATACATCTAAACTTTCCGCCAACTGTTCCTGAGACAGTCCCGCCAAAATACGCAAATTTGCTATTTTTTCTCCTATTTTCATCTATGTTAACATCTCCTTCATATTATATTTATATTATCAAATTTAATTTATATTATCCACCAACTTCACTTTGAACTTTTCGCAACCACAGGTTGCATATTTATAAAAACGAAAAAAGGGTGTAAATTATTTTACATCCTCTTTTTCAATCTATTAAATTACGACCTATTTTTTTCATTAAAATAAATAATAAATGCTCCCATAACTGCAATAGATACAACAACACCAACTTCTTCCGCACCTGTAAACACACTCATTGTCAGCAATCCAACAATCAATGTGATAATCCCTGCTAATAAACCTTTGCCCATACAATTCTACTCCTTTGTTATCAATTTTCAGTAATTTTCCTTTAGAACCTTTGAGGATACTGGATTCGCCTGCTCCCGCTACAATAAGTAAAAATGCTTGCTTGCAAGGGCATTTTTACGCAGCCGTCAATATTGCAAAATGTGTTAAGCACATTAGCGGCAAAGCCGCAAAGACTTGCATCGCAAGGCTTGTTGTAAATATTATAATATATGTAAATATTAAAAATCGACAAACTATTGTTTTAAATTTTATAAACTTGACACGAGTAAACTTCACCCTTATCAAAGTCCATATTAACTTTTTAAAATTCCTTTTCTGTTCTTTGCCTCCTTTCTGTGCTACCCATTATTTCTTAACAAACTGTTCTGCTACTATAAGAATGTTATAAAAAATGTTTGCCTCTTTTATGCGGGACAGACAATTTAGATGCAATTTTTCAATAATTTTCGTATGCATTATCTAAAACCTTTTTTACAACCAACTCCAAATCCTTATGGTATTTAGGAATTTCCATTGCTAATGCTTTCAAAAATAGAAGCCTTTCCAGTGAAACAACAAGATAGTTATCTTCTTCAATTGCATTTACTTTCAGAAACTGATAATCAAAAGTACATATTTGATTCCATATTTCAAATTCAAATTCACAAACACCTATATCACCATACAAATCTTTGATATTCGACGGATATTTATCTACTAATGCTTCATGGTCAGTAGAATGTACTACCAAATCAACATCGGCTCCAGCCTTTCGCAATCCATAGTACTCCATTGCTTTACCGCCAATTAGAAGTGGCTTGTATTTGAATTTATAATCTAATTTCTCAAATTCAATATTCATTATT
>JAZRDC010000073.1:0-2539 GCA_045660065.1 Clostridia bacterium | reverse complement strand
GGTGGAAGTGCAGTAATGCATGTAGCTGACTGTTACTAATAGGTCGAGGGCATAACCAAGTAAGGTGATAGGAACAAAAAAAGATGAAATGATAGAGATATTTGTGTGTAGTTTTTAAGGTATATGTGATATAATGTATATATAGGGGATTGGTCAAATGGTATGATAGGAGTCTCCAAAACTTTTGGTGGGGGTTCGATTCCCTCATCCCCTGTTCAAGTCGGCGTTTTTATACGCCGTCTTTTTTTACTTTGTTTCGGCTAAAATCAAATTAAATTCGAAATTAGCCGAAGACATGAAGCTAATTATGAAATATATCACAATAAATCTTGATTTAAGCACAGTATAAAATACAAAAAAATGAATTTAACACTTTACTTCGTTAAAATTTTGTTATACAATGATATGTATATATTTTATATTTAAATTAAAGGAGAGAGAATTATGAAAAAGACAAGAATTATTGCAATTATGACAATTATTGCACTTTGCTTTTCTAGCTTTGTAGGCTGTGGAAAATCAGGGGAAGAAAAATATGTGATTGGTTTTTCGGGACCACTCACAGGTGGAGCTGCTATGTATGGGCAAGCAGTTCAAAATTCGGCACAGATGGCGATTGATGAAATCAATGCAGCTGGCGGTTTGAATGGAGTGAAATTCGAATTAGTTGCGACAGATGATCAACATGATCCAACAAAGGTTTCTACTAACTATGCTTCTATGTTGGAAAAAGGTATGCAGGTTTCACTTGGTACAGTTACAACAGGTCCTGGACTTGAGTTTAAGAAGTTATCAAAAGAAGACAATGTATTCTTCTTGACTCCATCTGCTTCAGGAGATGACATTCCTGAGTTTGATAATGGATACCAGATGTGTTTCGCTGACGGTAACCAAGGTGGTGTAGCAGCTGCTTACGTTAATGAGAACTACAAGGGACAGACAATTGGTATCTTCTATAAACAAGATGATGCATATTCAAAAGGTATTTTCGATCAGTTTAAGGCAAACCTTGACCCATCGATTAAAACAGTTGAGGCTTTGTTTACAGATGCCAATGCAACTGACTTTGTAGCACAGATTGGTGAATTGAAAGCATGTAAATTTATCTTCATGCCGATTTACTATACACCAGCTTCTATCTTTATGACACAGGCAAAAGATATCATGGCTGCTGATACAATCTATTACGGTTGTGATGGATTTGATGGTATTGAAGGTGCAGATGGATTTAAGATTGAGGAAATTCCTCAAGAAATCACAATGCTTTCACATTTTAATTCAAAGGCAACTGATGGCTTAGCAAAAGAATATGTTGATAAATATACAAAAGCATACAAAGATGCTCCATTAAACCAGTTCGGTGCATCTGCTTATGACTGTGTATATGCAATTTTCAATGCGATGAAAGCTGCTATTGATGCAGGTAAAGAAATTTCAGTTGATATTTCAGCATCTGACCTTTGTGAAATTTTGAAAGAACAATTTGAAGGCGGATTTACATACACTGGTGTAACTGGAAATGATATCAAATGGGATGAAAACGGTTACGTTCAAAAGGGTGCTGTAAAATACGTTATTAAAGAAGCGACTAAATAGGAGAACTTATGAAAATTATTGAAACTTTAGTAAGCGGTCTGAGTTCCGGTGGTACATATGCGATGATTGCCCTGGGTTATACAATGGTATATGGAATTGCGAAGATGTTAAATTTTGCTCATGGTGATATTATCATGGTAGGTGGATACACCATCTATGTGACTATGACATCACTAGGGTACCCGCTACTGGGCCTTCTGGCAGCTGTAATCTTTTGTGTATTACTCGGAATAACAGTTGAAAAAGTTGCATACAAACCTTTGCGAGGAGCTTCGCCGTTGGCAGTATTAATTACTGCCATCGGTGTTAGTTATTTATTGCAAAGCACCGCCCAGATGATTTTTGGAGTAGCACCAAAGATGGTGATGGTGGCTGATTTGGGTAATCTGGAAGTAGGAGACTTAAAAATTCCTTACTACATTATCGTTACAATGGTATGCTCATTTGCAATTATGATTGCGCTTACGTTGTTTGTAAAAATGACCAAAACAGGTAGAGCTATGATTGCAGTTTCCGAAGATAGAGGAGCTGCACAACTGATGGGTATCAATGTCAATCGAATCATTATGATTACCTTCGCTATCGGCTCTGCACTTGCAGCATTTGCTGGCTATTTTATGCTGATGAAATCACCAAGTCTTTCCAATACATTGGGAGCAATGCCTGGTATCAAAGCATTTACAGCGGCAGTTATCGGCGGTATCGGATCTATACCGGGGGCTATGCTTGGTGGTATTTTGATTGGGCTTATTGAGGCTATTTCATTTAAGATTCCGGCAATTGCAGCATATACAGATGCAATTGAATTTTTGATTCTTATTTTGATACTTCTGGTTAGACCAACAGGTATTATGGGTAAGGTCAGAAGGGAGAAGGTATAAATGGGAAAAACATCGAAGAAAATCAAATGGAAACATTATGCAAACTATATTGTGATAGCAAT
>JAZRDC010000072.1:0-2782 GCA_045660065.1 Clostridia bacterium | reverse complement strand
CTAACCGTATCAAAAGATTGTTTAAGTAATTATGAAGACTAATATCAAGAACCTCGCGACCATCTTGGCAACCACAATCTGGGCAGATGGCGAATATGATGAAGCCGAAAAGATCTCTGTAGAAGAAATTGCAGAAGCTTTTGAACTTGATGTAAATGAGTTGCTCGCAGCTGTAAATGCTGAAGTGGAAGCCATCAGTGCTTTGGACGAAGAAAAGGTAAACGAAGTGTTGCTTCAGAAGGCTGCTGAGGTAGATGAAGAAGAAGCAGAACTCGTGCTCCAAGCTGTGTTGCAAATTGCAACAGTAGACGGTGTGCTTTGCGAAGAAGAAGTTGACAATATCTTGTCAATCGCTTCTGCTTTGGGCGTAAACGAAGCACGTGCCGTATTGATGTTGGCAGACCTCGTTAAGGAAGAACCCGAACTTGAAGTTGTATTCTAAATTCTCACGCTGCGTTAGATGAATAACTCGCTCTTACATATTGTTCGTCAGGATGTAAATCAATTCTTAGAACAGTTTAATGAACTGCTTTTTAACGAAAGAGATTTTCAAATGCACTTGGCTACATGGTTAAGAAATTCCGCCAATTCGTATGACGATGTAGATGTGGAATACTTTGTGCCTTGGCATGAACTGGAAAAGGTTGGCGAATATATTTGGAAAACAGAGTTGCGGTTAGACATCGTTGTGAAGAAGGATAGTGTTTATGTTCCTATAGAATTAAAATACAAGACGAAAAAACTTGAGCGTCAGATACACCGTTTTGAAGAACTCCTTGATGATAAGGTCGTTGTGATGAAAAATCAAGGTGCGCAAGACTTAGGTATGTATGACTTTTGGAAAGACGTTCGGCGTTTGGAGTTAGTGAAAAAGCGTTTTGAACATGTAAAGGGAGGACTGGCGGTCTTTGTTACTAACGACTCCCTTTATACTCAAAAGAGTAAACCAACCTCCAACCATTACTTGTTTAGTATGGTTGAAGGTGAGGCGTGTTCGAAACAAAAACACTGGCGTAATCCTGTAAGTAAGTGTGCACAGACACATCCTGATTTTGACGTAGAAAAAGAATATAGTATCAAGTGGTGCAAGCGTGAAATTGACGCTGTGAGTTTTCACTATTGCATCGTGGAAGTTTAATCAAGAATTTATTATGGCAAAGAAATCTGTTATCTCAGACGAATACATCGTGTCTGTATTAGACTCTGGAAGCATTGAGGTGTATCGCATTTACGATAATGTAAAGGGTGCACTTCGCGAAATTGCAGAGAAAGAAGGTTTTGAGTACGACCCAAATTGGAATACGCGTCAGTTTGGTTCTAAACTTATAGACTTTCTGAATGAAAAGAAAAACTAATTTATTATTAACATTTCAAGTTTCGCAAGTGCTCAACTTGTTAGGTTATAAAGTTTTAAGGTTATAAGGTTTTAAGGTTTACCATTCGGGGACTCTCCTTTCGTTTATATAAACAGTCTGGATAGTCCTCAAAACTTTAAAGCGAAGCGACCTAACAACCTCAAAACCTGATTCAACTGAAACTTGCGAAAGTTGAGTTAACATTTTAACCCTAAAATTATGGCAGAATTTAAATTGGATGGCCGCATGAAGGACAAGAGCTTGAAGGACAACTTCAAGAAGTGTTTCGGCGCATCATTGCGCGTGTATAAGAGCGAGTCTTGCAAAGGTGCTTTTGCAGATGATAATGCTACACTTGCCTCTATCCGTGCAGAGGGTAAGAAGGGTGGTGAACTCGTTGTAGGTGGCAACCTCAAGGTTGGTAACTTCGAAAAGAAGATTGCTGAACTTTACGGTATTGGTGTGCAGGTTGCAAATGCTAATGATACAGCATTGGCTGACAATAGCATCACGCTCGTTGCTGCTGGTAAGTAATCAATAAAAGGGGCAGCCACAAAGGTTAAAACGATGTTGGTTGCCCCTTTATGTTTTCTGTTGTAAGGCATAAGAACAAAAAGGGCATTTATTTTTGCCTTTTGGTAGGGCAAACAATAGTATAAATGATACGGTTTTATAACTCTTGTAACCGAGTAGCATAAAAAAATAGTCATGAAAAAAACGTTTCTCAATATTTGTAGTTTCTTCCTGATTATCTTGTTGTCAGGGTGTGGAGACTCTATGGCAGACAAATTAAAGAATAAGATGGGTACCCTGACTGAAATGTCAGAATTGGGAACAGTGGAATATACTATCACAAAGATTATCAAGGCTTCAGATGAGGCTTTCTATACTATTGGTGAACGCAAGATTCTCTTCTCTTGCTGTGCAACCATGAAGGCGGGAATAGATCTAAAGGATTTCTCTGCAGAGAATGTAAAAATTGATTCTGACAAGGAGGTGACCGTTACGCTTCCTGCTCCCAAAGTGTTGGCGTTTAATATGCCCTCTGAGCAGGTTAAGTTGGAGTATGAGAAGGTGGGTGCTCTCCGTTTTGACTTTACGGCAGAGGAACGCAATAAGTTGTTGAAGCAGGGTGAAGAGGCAATTCTTGCCGATGCAGAAAACTTAGGTATCCTTGCCGATGCTGAGAAGAATGCCAAGACTTTTTTTGAGGCATTGCTTAAGCAGGTAGGTTTTGAAAAGGTAAACATCAACTTTAACAAGTAATACATACGGATATGGCTAATATAAGTAACTATTCAAAATTAATTTTATAAATATGAGTAATTTACAAATAAGTTCGTTCCAACAGATGCTAATGCTCTGTTTGTACAATAAAAAAGAGAGTCCTTAGTATTGTAATCTACAGGCCTTATCCATTTTCCCTT
>JAZRDC010000071.1:0-2221 GCA_045660065.1 Clostridia bacterium | reverse complement strand
TTGTTGTCAACAAACTCAACATTTTCGCTTGTAAAGTTCTTTTCAATATACTCGGTAAAGCGTTTGCCTCTCTGCTCAGCAGAGTACCAAGTAAGAAAAGTTCCTCTTGGACGGTCGGTGGCATTTCTTCTCATTGCCACGTGACCTATTTTAACCTTATAGTCAAGCACAAAATTACCCCTTTCATTTTTTGTTCAAGTGTGTTATAATATAATGTAAGTGTTTTAATAAATTAAGACATAGACATCCACACTGTATTTATCATACTACCTAGTGCAAAAAAAATCAAGAGGAAAACGAAAAAATTTTTCATTTTTTAAAATAATGTTTTCGTTATTTTTGTTAATTTTGAAAATTATTTTCACAAGAAGGTGCGTCTTTATATGAAATCAATACTGCTCAATATACGCTCTCTTTACAAGGAAATGGGGCCGAGTGAAAGAAAAATCGCCGATAGTCTTATTGAGAATCCAAAGATAATTCTTCCCCTTTCAATCACGCAATTTGCAACCGCTATCGGTTGCGGAGATGCCACCGTAGTCCGCTTCGCAAAAAGACTTGGTGTGGGAGGATATCAGGGACTAAAACTTGCCGTTGCACAGGAAATCTCAACACTTTCAGATGAAAATGCTCAAATATCCAAAAACGACAGTTGTTATGATATGTTTGTTAAAAGGATAGGCGAAATAAAGGTTGCCCTTGAAAACACAGCTTCGGTGCTGGATGAAAATTCATTGCAAGCCGCCGCTAAGGCTATTATGTCTTCAAAGCGAATCGTTATCTTTGGTCTGGGAAATTCCGCTTCAATTGCAGTTGACGCCCAGCATAAATTTTTGCGTGTAGGTCTCAATGCCTCCGCCTGCAACGATAACCATATGCAAGCAATTATAGCCTCTCACCTTGATAAAGACTGTGTTGCTATAGGCATTACCCATTTAGGACAATCTGTTGACATTGTTCAGGCGCTTAAAATCGCCAAACTCAATAATGCCACCACCATATGTGTTACCAATCATGGTGACTCACCTGTTACCGCAGTTTCAGATATTTGTCTTTTCACAAAATCTGCAGAAACAAAACATTCACTGCTTGCTATGAGCTCGCGTATTGCACAGCTTACCATTTTTGACTGTCTTTACACCTACATAATTGCAAATTCCGACTCAAAAGCAGTGCAGGCTATTCATAACACCGAATCGGCACTGAAAGACAAAAAAATATAATTTTTACGCAAAAAAACACCCAAAGCAGGCGCTTTGGGTGTTTTGCTTTATTTCTTAAAGTTTATATTGTAGGCATAGCAGAAATCGCCCAGCCAAACACGAAAAGCGCCTTTAAACGATTTGTAGTACCTCTTATATACATTTATGTATATTATGAGGGAAAGCCATAAAAAAGGATTTTTATTATTTAAAAAACCAAGACGCTTTTTCTCAAGTTTTATAAGTTTCTCTATATTGTTTTTATCCGCTTCGCAGGAACACAAATCCTTCAAATAAGTATGCCCTTCTATTGATTCCCCCAGTCCCGCAAGGCGCTTGTTTCTATCTCCCAAAAAGGTTTTTCGTGTCATATCCGAAAGGGACACATTATCAAAATGATATCTATAATCGGTAAGTTTTGAATTCAGCACTGCAGTTTTACCTATTATTGCCCCCAGCATACATATATACCAGTCATGAGACAGCATTGATTTAAGGTCAATAGGCTTTAAATATTCCTTTATTTCTTTTTTAAAGCACATTGCAAAGCCTCTTATATAAGAGCAACCTATAAAGCTGTCGGCTGAAAGATATTCCACACTGCCGTCATACACATTTCCGAGATACGGAATGCCCGAATTTTCAACAATATTCCCATTTCCGTCAATAATATCATAACGGCAGGAAAGCACAGTGATGTCTGTGTTTTCTTTAAGGCAGTCCACCATTTTTTCTACCTTGTCAGTGTGCCAGCGGTCGTCCTGGTCTGAAAGGAAAATAATATCTCCTTTGCATTTATCTATTGCGCGATAAAAGTTTAAGCAATATCCTTTGTTTTCTTTTGTTTCAAAAACGAACCAATTATTAAGACTATTTTGCTCAATAAAATCTTTACAGATTTTTACAGTTTTATCGGTTGAGCCGTCATCACAAATTATAACTTCATCCACCGATAAAGTTTGATTCATAATACTTAAAAGCTGTTCTTCTATAAATTTTTCTCCGTTATAAGTGGCAAT
>JAZRDC010000070.1:0-6096 GCA_045660065.1 Clostridia bacterium | reverse complement strand
GGTATGAACAATACTTCTTTTGATATGCCGGTCAGCGACAGAGTTATGGTAAAATACAGAAATGAAAACGGCAAACTTGTAAAAGCGGAGCAAGGTAACTGGTTTAAGATTACAAAGGATTACCAAAGTGGCGGAGCGGGTCTTAATTCAACTGCCGAGGATTACGCATTGTTTTTAGATGCTTTAGCATCAGGTGGCGTTGGCAAGAATGGAAACAGAATTTTGCTTGATGAAACTGTAAAGTTGATGGGAACAAATCATCTTGAAGGAAAAGCAACAGAGGATTTTGATAAATTAAGAAAAGGCTATGGCTACGGACTTGGAGTAAGAGTTCACATAAATCCTGAAGAAAGCGGAAAATTAAGCCCGACAGGCGAGTTTGGCTGGGATGGTGCTGCAGGTGCATTTTCACTGGTTGATACCAAAAACAAATTATCGGTTGCATATTTTCAGGAAATGTTTGGCTGGGATTTGAAAATGCAGCATTTAATAACAAATGCACTTTATTCGTGCATAGAACGCGAATGATTAAATAGCGAATAGATATTTTAAAAACGTTAGGAGAAGAAAAATGAATTTTATAAGCAAAGAAAATTACATAGTTTTATATTGGGATTTACCTGAAAATTTTAAAATTGGAGATAAGTTTGAGATTTTTGAAGGTGGCAAGAAAATCGGCGAAACTGAAAAGTGCCACTTCAGAGCAGAAAATTTAGAAAGCGCAAAAGAGTATAGTTTTGAGGTTTCAGGCGTGGGTAAAATAGACGCAAAAACAGAAATCATAAAAGAAAGAATTGATGTAACAAAACCTCCATACAATGCGGTAGGCGATGGAAAGACATTAAACACAAAGGCGATCCAGAAAGCTCTTGATGACTGCAAGGAAAATCAGATGGTTTATATCCCTGAAGGTGATTTTATGACAGGGTCTTTGTTTTTGCACTCTGATATGGAGCTTTATCTTGAAAAAGGTGCAATCCTTCACGGAACTGTGGAAGTTAAAGACTACACACCTAAAATCAAGAGCCGTTTTGAAGGTATTGAAATGATGTGTTACGCAGGTCTTTTGAACATCGGCGAGCTTGACAGAGAAAAAGGATTTACCTGCGAAAATGTAAAAATATCAGGATTTGGTGAAGTGAGAGGGGGCGGAAGCACACTTTATCAGAATGTTATCGACATTGAAATGGTGCTTATGAAAGATGAAATGGAAGCCCTTGGTGATAAAATCAAAGAATGCGAAACTTCCTGGACAATCCCTGGCAGAGCAAGACCAAGACTTATTAATGTAAGTTGTGCAAAAAATGTTGAAATTACAGGAATAAAAATTGCCTATGGTCCAAGCTGGAACGTTCATATGATTTATTCTGATAATGTGGTTACTTATAACTGCACTTTTGAGTCAAAAGGCGTTCACAACGGCGATGGCTGGGACCCTGACTCATCTGAAAACTGCACAATTTTCGGTTGTGAGTTTTACACAGGAGACGATTCAATTGCTATAAAATCAGGTAAAAATCCTGAAGGAAATGTTATTAACAGACCGTCAAGACATATCAGAGTTTTTGACTGCATCAGCCATATGGGACACGGAATTACAATCGGTAGCGAAATGTCAGGCGGAATTGAAGATGTTAAAATATGGAACTGCGATGTTAACAACTCTATGTTTGGCATTGAAATCAAGGGTACTAAAAAGCGTGGCGGATATGTTAAAAATGTAAGTGTGAGAAATTGTTCTGTTGGCAGACTTATTTTCCACTCGGTTGGATATAATGACGACGGAATCGGAGCACCAACTCCTCCTGAATTTTCAGACTGTATATTTGAAGATATTACAATTTCTGCAGTCCAGCAGGAAAAAGACGGCTCACTTACCCCTTGTGAAGCGATTGAAGTTGCAGGATTTGATGAACCGGGTTACGAAGTTAAAAATGTTAAATTCAAAAACATTTATCTTGACAACGGTAAGTCAACTCAAAGACAGACTATGTACTTGCAGTGTTGCAAAGGCGTAAGTTTCGAGAATATCTGTGCAAGATAAGTAAAAAAAGGAAATGTAAATTAATTTACATTTCCTTTTTGTTTTATATATTCACTTGCTGAAATTCCAATTTCTTTTTTGAAAATATTTGAAAAATATAATGGGTCCCTGTAACCTGATAAAAGTGAGATGTTTTTGACCGATGTTATACCTTGTTCCATCAGGAAAACAGCGTGGTTTATTCTTGTGTGTTTTAAATATTCCGAAAATGTCATACCTGCACTGTCTTTAAAAAGTTTGGAGATATATTTGGGGTTATAGCCGAGTTCTTTTGCCATTAAAGTAAGATTTAAAGAAAAATCGGTGAAGTTTGAGTCAATGTAGGAAAATATTGTATCAATAAGTTTTTGATTGATGTTTTTTTCAGGGGGAGCAAGTTGCGCGAAGGAATAAAGCAAAACACTTTCACTTATCAAACCAAGATTTATTTCGTTTGCTCTTGCTATTGCATTTTGCCAGAATGATGCAAGACCTTCATTGCCCTCGAAAAGGCAGTTGGCGGGAGAAATTGAAAATCTTTTGAAAAGAGTGTCAGAGCGACTACCTGTGAATGTTATATACATAAAGGAAAAATCTTCGCTTCCTTCTATTTTAAAATGTACGCCTGAAAAAGAGAAAAACATATTTCCTGCCGCAAGACTATATGTTTTATTACCTGTTGTAAGGACTCCGTTCCCTGAAATAACGAAGTATATGGCGTGGGAACTTCTTAATTGCATTTTGTTAAAAATATCAGGATTTGTTTCATAAACAAAATTTGTGGTTGTGATGGTTTCTGAAATTTCAGAATCAACAAATTTGCAAATATTTTCTTGTTTGCGTTTCATTTTATCAACTCCTGATTAAAATATAACATAATGAGATTGAATTTTCAATGCAAAAGCGGAAAATTTCCATAAGAAAATGGAAAATATCTATTTGAAAGATGGTTATATGGTGGTATAATTAAATTGTGGGGAGGGATTTTGTGAAAAAAGTAAGACTCGGTATTTTTGGTGCAAATCGTGGCGGACATTATATTCCGCACTTTCTGGCAAACGATGCGGAAATTGTGGCTATCTGCGATAAAAACGAAAAATGGAGGAAATATGCAAAGGGAAAGCTTGATGACTCTGTTACATGCTATGAAAATTTTGATGAGTTTATAAATCATCCTATGGATGCAGTGTTTCTTGCAAACTATTTCCACGAACACGCGTCTTATGCTATTAAATGCCTTGAAAAAGACATTCACGTTTTGAGCGAATGCACCTCAAATGCAACAATGGCAGAGGGGGTTGCTTTAGTTCGTGCGGCAGAAAAAAGCAAGGCGATTTATATGCTTGCAGAAAACTATCCTTATATGACTTTCAATCGTGAAATGAAAAAGATTTACGATGGCGGAACATTGGGCGAACTTATGTATGCAGAGGGTGAGTACAATCATCCGTCTGATGTGTATAGTGACCAAAGTGTTAACACATTGTTTGATTCAGAAAAGCATTGGAGATGCTTTTTGCCTAAAACATATTATGTAACACACTCTCTGGCGCCGTTGATGTTTATAACAGGTTCTACGCCCAAAAAAGTTTCTGCATTTCCAATCTGTCTGCCTCCTGAGGGGGATACATTTCGCGCAAACTACGCAGGGGCGGATGCATCTGCAGTTATTATGACTCAGAACGATGATGGTTCTGTTTTCAGAGTAACCGCTTGTTCTTCCTTTGGGGGCCATCATAACTCATACAGAATCTGCGGTAAAAAAGGAAGCGTTGAAAATGTGAGAGGCGGAGAAGGTAGGGTAATGCTCCGATATAATGGTTGGACAACCCCTGAGGGTGTGGAAACCGATAATTATTATCTTCCCGAAATGAATGATAAAGATGAAGAACTAATTAAAAAAGCAGGACACGGCGGCGGTGACTTTTTTGTGGCACGTGAATTTTTAAATGCCGTAAGGGAAAATAAACCACATCCTTTTGATGTTTATTTTTCAACCACAATGGCGTCTGTTGCAATTCTTGCTCACTGTGGTATTTTGGGAGGCGGTAAGGTCTATGATATTCCTGACTTTAGAAAAGAAGAAGACAGAGTGAAATACGAAAATGATACTGCAACACCATTCTGGGGTTCAGACGGAAGCGCACCTACAATTCCCTGTTGCTCTGTTACAGACTATGAACCTACAGAATATCAGAAAAAAGTGTTCACTGAGATATTGGACAGAGAAAGATAAAATGTTATATATATAATAGGAAGAAACTCGGTTTTTTAAGAAAAAAATAAAATAATCTGAACTCCTTATTCTAAATATAGTGGTATATCAGCCCCAAAAGGCTTTTTACCACTATATATTATATAGGTAGAAACCCGTACTTTTTGGTTAGGAAAAGTGCGGGTTTTTTATTGATATTATGCGGTTTTACAGGGTGGAAAAATTTTTTAAAAAATTTCAAAAAAATGCTTGACTTTTTGTTGCTTTTATAGTAAGATATATGAGTCTTATGCTGCAAAAGTGTGTGGAGTGATATGAAACACCCGGAACGGTTGTAAGAAATAATAAGAAAAGGAGGACAAAAAATGGCATCAGAAAAGAAAATCAGAATTAAGATTAAAGGTTATGACCATGCGTTGGTAGACCAGTCAGCAGAAAGAATCGTTGACACAGTTAAAAGAACAGGCGCTGAAGTTTCAGGTCCTATTCCGCTCCCAACTAAAAAGGAAATAATCACAATCTTAAGAGCTGTTCATAAGTACAAAGATTCCAGAGAACAGTTCGAAATGAGAACACACAAAAGACTTATTGATGTGATCTCACCTAAGCAGAAGACCACAGAAGCTTTAGGTAAACTTGATTTGCCTGCCGGCATTAATGTTGAAATTAAGGTCATCTAACCGGTAAGGTAGTGGGTCATGTTCGCAATACGGGCGAACCAATAACCATAAGGAGGAAAAAATAATGAAAAAGGCATTACTTGGCAAAAAGCTCGGTATGACTCAGCTTTTTGACGAAGCTGGAAAACTTATTCCAGTTACAGTAGTTGAAGCCGGTCCTTGCGTTGTAGTTCAGAAAAAGACAGTTGACAACGATGGATATGAAGCAGTTCAGCTTGGTTTTAAAGATATTGAAGAAAGAAAAGTTTCAAAACCTTTAAAAGGCCATTTTGACAAAGCAGGCGTTGGCTACAAAAGATTTTTAAGAGAATTTAAACTTGAGGATGCTGCCTCAATGAACATCGGAGACGAAATTAAAGCAGATGTATTTGCATCAGGCGATAAGATCGACGTTACCGGAACAAGCAAAGGTAAAGGATATGCCGGTGTTATCAAACGTTACAATGCTCACAGACTTAAAGAAACTCACGGTACAGGTCCTGTTCACCGTCATGCCGGTTCAAACGGCTGCTGTTCAGATCCTTCAAGAGTATTCAAAGGTAAGAAGATGGCAGGTCATATGGGCTGCGAAACAGTTACCATTCAGAATCTGGACGTTGTAAGTGTAGACGTAGAAAAGAACTTGCTTTTGGTTCGCGGTGCAATTCCGGGTCCTAAAGGCGGATTAGTAATAGTTAAAAACTCAGTTAAAGCGTAAGTTTTTAAGGAAGGAGGAAGTTACACATGCCTAACGTGGCTTTATATAACATGGATGGTAAAGAAATCGGAACCATCGAGTTAAGCGAAAGCTTGTTTGCTGCTGAAGTAAACGGTGCTGTATTGCACGAAGTTGTTAAAAACTATCTTGCAAATCAGAGACAGGGTACTCAGAGCACAAAAACAAGAGCAGAAGTAAGAGGCGGCGGTATTAAGCCTTGGAGACAAAAAGGTACAGGTAGAGCAAGACAGGGTTCTATCCGTTCACCACAGTGGATTCATGGTGGTATCGCATTAGGTCCTAAGCCAAGAGATTACAGATATTCAATTAACAAGAAAATGAAACTTGTTGCATTAAAATCTGCTTTATCTTCAAAGGTTGCTGACAGTAAGATTTTTGTTATCGATACATTAGCACTTGATGAAATCAAAACTAAGAAAGTTGTTGACCTTCTTGGAAACGTTGGAGCAACAAAAGCTCT
>JAZRDC010000069.1:0-8803 GCA_045660065.1 Clostridia bacterium | reverse complement strand
ATCCTTTCAGGAAATCAAAATTTATCCATTATAGTTTATTATTATATTTTACACCAAATGCACAAAAATTTCAAGCATTTAAGCCATATTTTATCTGTTTTTTCACCAAAATTTCTTATAAATCAAAAAAAGCAGAGGTGTATTTTTACACCTCTGCACAAAATTTACAATTATAAGTCTTTTTCTGAAAGTACAACGCCACGTTTTTTGAGTCTTTCCTGCAAGTTCTTAATGTCAATTGCAGTAAAATCATCAGTCATTGCCGCAGCAAGACCTGCCGCCTCGCCTGACACTGCACAAACAGGAATAACTCTTGCAATCTCCCACATTCCGTCGTCTGCACTTATACATCTTCCTGCAGTTATAAGATTTTTAACTTTCTTTGAATAAAGTGAAGAAAACGGAAGTGCATAAACAGGTCCCGCTTTTCTCCAGTTAGAAAAAAGTCCTACACTGTCTGCAAAATCTTTATGCTCATCTGCAAGAGTCATAGTATATTCTCCTGCAATTCTTCTTGTCATACGAAGTTGAGGAACTGTGGCAATTGTAGTTGGCAAATATCCAGGATTTTCTTTTCTTTGCTCTAAAACATAATCTAAAACCTGTTTATGGCTCAGTTCAAGCATTTCGCTTACTTCCTCGCCGTCAAGTCCTGTAAATTCTCTGTCTACCAACACATCAGGGCGTTTTCCTTCCCCAACATTATCTGCCGCACCCATCAGTTTAAGGTCATACTTTTCCCCATCAAAATAGTAGTGCCATGCAGCAAGAATGTTTTTACTGTATGTTTCAACATCAGCATTTGAAAATTCGCAGATGTCTGCATCACCACTTGCATCTACTACAGCTTTTACTTTGATGGCAGAGCGTCCGCTTTTATTTTCAATTATAACATAATCAATTTTGTCATCGCCTACTGAGTTGCAAAATCTTGTATCATATAAAATTTTAACTCCGTTTTCAAGCAAAACTTTTTCCATCAAAAGTGCACACATCTGAGCGTTAAATCTGCATCTGTATCTTGGACCTTCTGCTCTTTCTTCGGTTGTAGCATTTTTTAACCAGTTTTCGTGAATATCAACTTCTGCCCCTTCACTTACGGAAAGTTTCAACAGTTCTTCTGCCAACGAAAAAGAAACTTGTCTGCCACACCCATCGCAAATAGGGAGATAAATTGTAACAAGTCCCGCAGTTGCTAAGCCCCCAAGCATACAACATTTTTCTGCTAAAATTACACTTGCTCCTTCTCTTGCCGCAGAAAGTGCTGCCGCAATACCTGCAATGCCTCCGCCCGCAACAAACACATCACAAGAATCTGAAACTTTAGTCTGTTCGATCTTTTCGTTGATAAACTGCATTTCAAATCACCAATCCTTTTTATTTTGATAATGATTTTGCCTTTTCAAGTGCTTCGTCAATATTTGCAAGGAAGTTTTCTTTTCCCACAACATCGATAAATCCTGATTTTTCCATTACAGAAAGCGGTTGTTCATTTACATGGGAAAGAAGCATTGCAATTTCTTTTTCTTTGCAATAATTATATACCTTCTGTAAAGATTTAAGTGCAGAAACATCCAGAGCCGGAACATTTCTCATTCTTAAAACAACTACCTTTGTTCCGTTCTTTACAGGAATTGCAGAGAACACATCGCTTGTTGCAAAAAACATTGGTCCGTTAAGTTCAAATACCTGAGTTTTTTCAGGAATAAATTTAAGTCTGCCGTTGTCGTTTTGAGCCGCTTCATCTGCTCTTGACCACGGTCTTACATGGGTAACCTCTGTCATTCTTTTCATAAAGAGGATTACTGCAACCAAAAGACCGATTTCAATTGCAACAACCAAGTCAAAAACAACAGTTAAAACAAAAGTTAAAATAAGCACGATAATATCGCTTTTCGGTGCAGTTTTGCAGATTTTAACAAACTGACGCCATTCACTCATATTATAAGCAACCACAAACAAAACTGCCGCAATTACAGGCATTGGAATCCATGCCGCATATGGCATAAGAACCACTAAAATGAGTAAAAGCAAAATTGCGTGAACCATACCTGCTACAGGTGTTTTTCCGCCGTTTTTAACATTTGCCGCAGTTCTTGCAATAGCGCCTGTTGCAGGAATTCCGCCAAAAAGACCTGAGAATATATTACCTGCGCCCTGGGCAATAAGTTCGGTGTTTGAGTTATGTCTGTCTCCGATCATACCATCTGACACAACACAAGACAAAAGCGATTCAATTGCCGCTAAAATTGCAATTGTAAAGGCACTTGGAACAAGTTCTTTAATAAGTGCAAAATTAACTGTCGGCACTTCCAATTTGGGCAAATCCCCTGAAATAGTATACAAATCACCGATTGTATTTACATTCATATTAAGAAGTTTAACCAACAATACCCCTGCCACAACAGCGATTAAAGAACCTGGAATTTTTTTGCTGATTTTTGGCCATACTATAAGAATTGCCAATGCAAAAATACCAACCAAAACCGCCTGCCAGTTAATTGTAGACAAAGACTCTGCAATACAGGAAAGTTTTTCCATTGTTTCAACTGCGTGAGCACCTTCAGGGAAAGTCAAGCCCATAAAATCTTTAATCTGACCGATTAAAATTGTTACCGCAATACCAGATGTAAAACCTGTTGTAATAGTATACGGAATAAACTTTATAAGTCCGCCAAGTTTCAACAAACCCATCAAAATAAGGATAATTCCCGCCATAATGGTTGCTATAACAAGACCACTTGTGCCATACACTGCAACAATTCCTGCAACAATAGTTGCAAAAGCAGCGGTAGGACCTGAAATATTAACCTTGCTTCCACCTAAGAACGAGATCACAAAACCTGCAACGATTGCAGTATAAAGACCTTTTTCAGGTGATACGCCAGATGCAATCGCCAAGGCAATAGAAAGCGGAAGCGCAATAATTGCAACTATAATTCCCGCTACAATATCAGATGCCAATTGTTTTCCGCTGTAGCCTTTAAGCGTTTCAAACAGTTTAGGGTAAAATGTTTTCATATTTACTTACTCCTTTTTATTTTTTAACACGCATTAGTTTACCATAAATTTCTTCATTTTTCAACCCTTTACAATATTATTCTTTTGTGATAAACTATCAAAAAAGGAGTTGTATTTATGAAAATTATGATTGCATCAGATATTCACGGTTCTTCTACATACCTGAATATGCTTTTGGATTGCTATAACAAAGAAAATCCTGACAAATTATTCTTACTTGGTGATATTTTGTACCACGGACCGAGAAATGACTTACCTGCAGGATATAACCCAAAAGAAGTTATTGGCAAATTAAATGCCATTAAAGAAAATATTCTTTGCGTTCGCGGAAACTGCGATACAGAAGTTGACCAGATGGTTTTAGAGTTTCCGATTCTTGCAGACTACGCAATACTCTATTACGAAAGCACAATGATTTTTGTAACTCACGGTCACAATTTTAATACAAAAAATCCGCCGATGATGAAAAAAGGTGATATTTTGCTCCATGGCCACACTCACATTCCTGTTTGCGAGCCATTCGGAGACAATATTTACATAAACCCCGGTTCAGTTTCAATCCCGAAAGAAAATTCGCCCCACAGTTATGTGATTTTTGAAAATGGAGAATTTATCTGGAAAGACTTAGAGCAAAAAGAATATAAAACATTCAAAATAAACTAAACCAAGAGGAGATGTAAAATAATTTACATCTCCCTTTAAAAATTTCCATTTATTATATTGACAAAATATGACATATGTGCTATACTGTGTAAAATTCATTACAAATGCGGGTTATTTCCCGCTGATTTTTTTATACCAATATGTAACAATTATTACATAAACTTATTTTACTACACTAAAAAGACTTGGAGTTGGCAAAAAACGAATGCAGCATAGTACAGACTTTATTTTAATGTTAATTATCATTTTAATAATTTTTTTCATTTTGATTTTAACTATTTTAAAATTTCTTCCCATACTCGAGGAAAGAAAACATATTAAAATGGAAATAGCCCGTTCTTCAGGCAAGGAACGCCAATATTGGGAAAGAAAACTAAAAAATCTATATTTAAAAATTTTTAAAATGTAGTCATTTTTCACCTATCATTTAACAACAATCCTCTCTGCGGGGGTTGTATATAAACACCTTAATAAAAAGATGCTGAAACCCTTAAAGGGTTTCAGCATCTTTTTTAATATAACTTTATTCTTTTTCTGCGAATGCAAAAAACAATGTCTGCATTAAGGTGTATCCGCTTTTCTTTGTGCTTTGTCTGTGCCCTATAAGCATAACACCCAAATAAATTGCAACAATGTAAACTAAGATATCCATACATAAACCTCCTTAAAAAGTTTTACCTTTTCCTTATGGCTTAAGTATAGCATTTAGTGTGTACTATAAAACGGACAGTAACCACTGCCCGTTTAAATTTTTTATTCGTTATAACTTGCCTTGAAATTTTCAAAAAAGTTTTCTTTTACATTGCCAAACAATCTGCAACATTTTATGCAAGCCCCATATATCTGTGGCAAAGTTGGAACGATTGTGTTCATATCTTTTCCAAGTTTTTCTTTTACTGCATTTAATAAAATATCGCTTTTTGAAACAAGGCTTCCTGCTATCACTACATTATTTCCACAGTCATATTTTTGTATAGCAAACTTCACAAGTTTTGCTATATATTCTGCGTTTTTATCAATTATTTCAGCGGCTACCTCATCACCAATTTTATATGCCTCAAAAACAATTGGTGCAAAAGACGCAATAAAACTATCACCTTTTTTATAAACTTCAGAAATATTATCCCATATTTTTCCGCCGATTTTCTTTTCAACCATTTCCTTCAGCACTGTATCTTTTCCAAATCCGTCTTCAACCGCCAAAGCCGCCCTCAATGCTTCCCTGCCGATATCAAATCCTCCACCCATACAGTCTAACAGATAGCCCCAACCGCCTGCTCTTGAAAGATTATCATTTTCATAAGCAAACACGCAAAAACCTGTTCCGCATATAACCGCAACGCATTTGTCAAGATCAGTTGCACTTGCAATTACATTACTTATATCACTGCTTGCAGTAACATTTAAAAGAGGATATGTTTTTTTCAAGAATTTATTTATAGCCTCAGAATTATTACCGCTGAAATACCCTGACATGCCAACAAAAATCCCTGCCACTTCAGGATATGCCGATAAAAATCCGTCAATACCCGCTTTTAATACAGAAAACGTTTTATCCATCCCGCAGGCATTAGGATTTGAGCCTTCCAGAATTACTCTGTTTATCACTTTGCCCGACTCTGTAAAAAGTAAAAATTCTGTTTTGGTTGCCCCGCCATCTATTCCTATTAATATTTTATCTTTCCCATCGGTTATATCATTACCAAGCAGTTTATCTACTGATGTTCCAAAAATTTCTGCCAGAGCGCATAGATTTTCAAGATCAGGTACGTTTTGACCTGACTCCCACTTAGAAATTGCCTGACTTGACACAAACAACTTTTCGGCAAGTTCTGATTGAGTATACCCCATATTTATTCTGCTTTTCTTAATATTTACAGTTAAAACATCTGCCCTAAACATAAACTCCTCCAAAGAAATTATTTGTTTTCTTCTAAAACGCCTCTGATTTTCCAGTCATTTCTTTCAAGTGCAATTTCTGCATCTGCATCTGTCATTCCTGTAAGGGAACATACAATATTAATCATTCTTAAGCGAAGTTTTTTGTTTGACGGCTTTAAGTTTATCATAATATTTTCGTAAACTTTACCTGTGTTAATCATTACGCAAGTTGAAAGTTGATTTAAAACCAACTTCTGTGCTGTACCCGCTTTCATTCTTGTAGAGCCCTGAATAACTTCTGCACCTGTATCTGTAACAATTTCAATATCTGCCAAAGAACCTATTAAAGTATTTGGATTACTGCTTACAGAAATGGTTTTCCCGCCTTTATCTTTTCCTGCTTTCATAGCACCTGCAACATAAGCCGCTCCGCCTGATGCAGAAATTCCGCAAATAATATCATTTTCGGTTAAGTTCATATTTTCAGCATCAGCATAGCCTTTGTCTTCAAAGTCTTCCTGATTTTCACTTGCATTTACCAACGTTTTTTCTCCACCAGCAATAATTGCACAAACCACACCTCTTTCAACTCCGAAAGTCGGCGGACATTCTGCGGCATCAGTTACTGCGAGTCTGCCCGAAGTACCTGCGCCTACATAAATAAGTCTGCCTCCTTTATTTAAGGCATCTGTTATCATTTCGATAGCCTTTTCTATCTGAGGCGCCGCATCTTCAACTGCTTTAGCTGCTTCATAATTGGCTTCATTTATAAGTTTTAACATTTCATTTGTTGACATTTTGTCAATGTGAGTTGTTTTTTCATTTCTCATTTCAGTTTTTAACATATAATCACTTCCGTTTTGTTATTTATAGTTTAATTGTAGCACAAAAAAAGCGATAAGTCTATCGACTATCGCTTTAATCGTTATATTTTTATCAACCGTGAGTTGATTTTTTATTTTAACATTATATTTTTTAATAAACTTACATTTGAATTAATCAGTAAGATTATCAAAGTAACCCTGAACGAGGATAACAGGAGTACCTTTATCTCCTGAACCGCTTGTAAGGTCGCAAAGTGAACCGATAAGGTCTGTAAGTCTTCTTGGAGTTGTACCCTGAGAAGCCATATTTCCTACAAGGTCTTCGTCTTTTTTACGGATTGCACCTTCGATTGCTTTTTTAAGTTCTTCACCTTTAAGATTTGCAAAATCGTTATCTGCCAAATACTTGAGTTTCAATTCGTTAGGTGTGCCTTCCAAACCTTTTGTATAAGCAGGTGATACAACAGGGTCAGCCAATTCCCAGATTTTACCCATTGGGTCTTTGAACGCACCGTCGCCATACACCATAACTTCAATGTGTTTGCCTGTTCTTTCCATAAACTGATTCTGGATATTTTCTACCAAATCAAAACATTCGTTAGGAAATAATTTAACCATATTTTCTGTTGATTTGTTAGAACCAAGCAAGCCATATTTTGTGTTAAATCCGCTTCCGTTTACTGAAGCAGTTAAAATATCATCAAGTCCGAAAACTTTGTTTGCACCTGCTGCCTTTAAAATTCTCTTTGTACGAGCGCGTGTATGAATATCGCAGTTTAAAACATTGTCTGTATATTTTAAAATTGCGCGTGGATCGTTAGCAAGAACGATTTCGGCTTCTGCACCGCAAGAGATAATCAAATCTTTGTAATACTGAATATAGTCAACACCTGTGAAAGGATGTTTGTTTTCTCCGAATAATTCACGATATTTTTCTTCGCTTAAAACATCGCTGTATGGGTTAACGCCTGCTTCATCAAGCTGATCGATTGAAACCAATGCGTTACCAACTTCATCGCTTGGGTAGTTAAGCATAAGCACAACTTTTTTTGCGCCCATTGCAATACCTCTTAAGCAAATTGCAAAACGGTTACGGCTCAAAATCGGGAAAATAACACCAATTGTTTCTCCGCCTAATTTTTCTTTTACATCCTGTGCAATTGCTTCAACAGATGCATAATTACCCTGTGCACGGGCAACAACAGATTCTGTAATTGCTACAACATCACGATCACGAAGTGCAAAGCCTTCTGCTTCTGCAGCTTCAATTACGCTATTTACTGTAATAGTTGCAACATCGTCTCCCTCTCTGAAAATAGGGCAACGGATACCTCTTGAAATTGTACCGGTTTTTCTTTCCATAAAAATAACCTCCTGCATCTTGACTTTCTTTGTCAATGTTATTATAATACAAATATAAGCATAAGTAAAGTAGATAATACTTACAACAGTGATAAGGAGGGCTTATATGAAAACTAAACTGGATTATTACAGAATTTTTTACGAAACTGCACGGTTTGCATCATTTTCAGCCGCCGCAAATCATTTATATATTTCCCAGTCTGCCATCTCTCAATGCATACACCAGTTGGAAAAAGATTTAAACACAAAACTCTTTGTCCGTTCAAGGCGTGGAGTTGAACTTACAAAAGAAGGCAGTTTGTTATTTCAGAAGGTAGAAAGTGCAATTTTGTCAATAGAACAAGGTGAAACATTACTTGCAAGACTTCACCATTTAGACAGCGGCTCCTTGGAAATTGCCGCCGCAGATACAATTACAAGCCACTATCTTTTGCCATACCTTGAACAGTTTCATAAGTTGTACCCTAATATACGTATCGAAATGTCTAATTCATATTCTTATCAAATGCTTAAATGTGTAAAAAATGGCTCGGCAGAACTTGCATTTGTAAATCTTCCTGTTTTTGATGATGAACTTTGTATAAAGCCCTGTTTTGAAATACACGATATTTTTGTGTGTGGTACTGAACACGAGCTCAAAGATCGATATTCATGGCAGGAAATTTCTGATGAACCTCTTATTTTATTGGAAACCAACTCTGCCTCCAGGCGCTATCTTAATGACAGATTTTACGAAAAAAACATAATTCTTGAGCCTCAAATCGAGATAGCTGCACATGATTTATTGCTACGTTTTGCTTCAATTCATTTAGGGGTTTCATGTGTTGTTAAAGAATTTTCTCAAGAAGCCATTAATCAGAACATTGTTCAGGAAATGAATCTTTATCCTCCATTACCTCCAAGATCTATTGGTTATGCTTATTTGCGGAAAAACCCCCTATCTCTTGCAGCTCAAGCTTTTTTAAACCTTATTAAATAAGGTAATATAAAATGTCTCTGTCCGAGATAAGTGTTGGTGAGAAAAAATTATACATTTTTAAAGATAATTATGC